>JACNLB010000068.1 GCA_014381755.1 Fidelibacterota bacterium
ATTAAACAACATATAACTGACAATCAATATTGCATTGACGGGTGTTGGTAGTCCTGTGAAAAATGATTTCGGATCCTCATCTTGAATAATATTGAACCGTGCCAGGCGAATTGTTCCAAACAACAAGGGAGTAAATGCAATTATTCCGCCAAATAACGGCGGAAGCCCTTCCACATAGACAGTATAGATCAATAAAGACGGTGCGGCGCAAAAAGACACTGTATCCGCAAAGGAATCAAATTCCACACCAAATTTCGATGGAATCCCCAACATGCGAGCCAGTTTACCATCGGCCACATCGCATAATCCGGCAAACAGGATTAGCCAACCGCCACGAATGGGGTCACCCTTGATCATCATTACAATACCCATAAACCCCAAAAACATGTTCATCACCGTAATGAGATTGGGAATAAATCGACGCTTTTTACCTTTTTGCTTCATATTCATGTTGTGAGCTGACCGAGAACGGTCGTGCCTCCTGTTACGTTGTCACCAACCTTCACATTGACTACAGAATTGGAAGGTACAATAAGATCGGTACGTGAGCCAAACATAATAAAGCCAAAGCGTTCGCCCGGCTTTACCTCTGAACCCACTTTCGCATAACAATGTATCCTCCGAGCAATGAGACCGGCAATCTGCTTTATCTTTATTTTCATATTTCCACGGGATAAAACAATAATTGCCTGTTCATTCACATCACTGGCGCTATGATCAAACGCAGCTTTGAATTTGCCTTTTTTATAATCCACGCTTTCGACAATTCCATCAACTGGCATTTTATTTGAATGAACATTAAACACATTTAAAAAGATCGAAATTTGCTTGGCATTTCCTACAACTTCATCTTCAATTTCATCGATCAATACAACTTTGCCGTCAGCGGGAGCTATGAGTAGATTTTCACCTTCCGGTGTTGTACGTTGGGGATCACGGAAAAAATTGAGACTAAAAATGAATAAAAACCCGAAAATAAAATAACTCACTTTAAGGGCATCATTTTCATATCCATATCCAGCAATACCGCAAATGAACGTCAGGACCATAAGCCCGATCAGAATCTTTCTACCCTCCGGGGCCAGCATTATTTCACGCTCGCTAATATTAGATATTTTGTCAATGTATTTCCATCTCGATAGATTTTTAATTTTATTTTATTCCCCGACCGTAAATCGCTTTCTTTTATGATCTTTAAAATTTCACGAGAATTTCGAATATTTTGTCCATTTACAGCTGTAATGATATCTCCAACTTCAACTCCAGCCTTTTGAGCATTGCTGCTTTTTTCTACTTCTACGACAATGACACCTTGTCGAAGGGGAACATCAAGATATTCTGCTACCTCTTCTGTTAATCGTTCCACAGATAATCCCGTGGAAAAACTCCGATCCACTTTCCCGGACACTTTTAATTCTTCAGCAATGTCTTTCGCCAAATTGATGGGAATGGCAAATCCAATTCCGATGGATCCCTCGGCAAATTGAGAGGCCGTATAAATGAATGTATTAATTCCAATGACTTCCCCAAGACTGTTAACCAACGGTCCACCACTATTTCCCCTGTTAATAGCTGCATCCGTTTGAATCATGTCTTTATAAATTTTTCCTGATTGAAATCCAAAATCCATGTCCATAGCGCTGATAATTCCTGCTGTGGCTGTGGGCTGCTTGCTGATATCAAAAAGTCCAAATGGATTTCCAAGAGCAATTGCCCATTCACCTATGATTAAGTCATCAGAGTCGCCCAAAACTGCATAAGGAAAATTGCGTCCCATTAATTTTAATAGAGCCAAGTCCGTTATGAAATCTGTACCGATAATTTCTGCTTCATATTCTTTACCGCCGGGAAGAGTGACCATAACTTCCGTGGCATTTTCAATGACATGGAAATTAGTTAATACATATCCATCGGGACTAATAACAACACCGGAGCCTGAACTGCGGACTTCCTTTTTCCGACTGCGTTCCGGAAAGAAAAAGTCAAAGAACGGATCTCGACCCCTTCCGAATGGACTATAGACATCCCGTAACTGTACAACGCTGATGGATGCAACAGCCGGTTCTACAGATTCGATGGCTCGTGTAATAGCCGTGTGCCGAGACTCATCGACGCCCCACTGGCCGTTTAGTAACGTTAGTGCAAAAAGTAAACTAGAAAATATCCGCGCCATCATATTCCACTTTTTCTAAAAAAAGACCTTGAGCAGGTGCCCTGTAAACCTGGACATCTTCTTGAGGATTATTTAATAATGTTTCAAATTCTGATTTAGACATTTTATTTTGTGTCACGTTTACCATTGTTCCCACGAGGTAGCGCACCATATGATGCAAAAAACGGTTTGCCGCCACCCTGTAATTTACAATTCCGTTGTCATTTGACCATTCAGATAATGCGATAATACACACTCTATTTTGAACCTCTGGATTGAATTTTGAGAACGAGGTAAAATCATGTTCACCATTGAGTGTTTCCGCCAATGCATTAAGTTGATCTATATCTAAAGGTCCAGTTTGCCAAACTTTATTCCGATCCATGATATTTTCATCTATCCGGCAACGATACATATAATGGCGTTTGACGGCAGAAAACCTGGCATGAAATTCATCCGGAACAACAACACAATCATGGACACGAATATCTACGGGAAGATTTCCATTTAATGCGGGCATTATATCACATGTTGCCATGTTTGTTTCCCAATCAAAGTGGGCGATCTGCTTCAAGGCATGAACACGGCTATCCGTTCGGCCTGAACCACTAACATTGATCTTTTCACCTTTGCTTAACGTCGACAAAGCACCTTCCAATTCTCCCTGTACAGACCGGTGGGACTTTTGTCTTTGCCAGCCATGATATGCAGAACCGTCGTATTGAATTTGAATTTTAAATCTGGGCAATGTTATGAAGCGTAAAAAAAATAAATGATATAATCAGCAGTGTGCTAAAATGTCCAAGTGTAAATGGAATTAGACACGCGACTCCCCGTGGAATTTGCTGTCCATATCCGCGCAATGTCATGGCGTTGGCGATGTCATCCGCTTTATGTAAATGAATCATAATCATTCCCGGCAGCTGCCTGGCCGTTTCCTTCCAGTGCTGGATTCTACCATGAGTAACATTCAATCCCAATGCTTTATGAATCCCCTGCCAGCGACTCCAATCACGTTGTAGAGATGGATAAAAGCGAAGTGTCATTTCCATAAACAAAAACCAATCTTCTACTTTTCGCCAGGGTTTGTTGAACTGCACCCAAATACTGCGCAATGCCTGAAAGACAGACCCAGAACCGGAACCTAATGTATAGGCATTCATGATGGCCATGACCAATAAAAATTTCATCATGGCTGTACTTATTTCAATAAAAATTTGCCAATATGTCGATTGACTCATGATGATGGAAATAAAAAAATAAAATCCAATCATAATAGGCAGAAAATAGATAAATGATCTTAATGATAGCATGATTTGGGAAACGGCTACTTTTTCCAACCATAATAAACTCATGAATAATCCAAGATATCCAATCCAATGAAATAGTGTCGGACTGAATAATACGGCTGTGGAAAAAGATAAATACAGCCAAAGCCTGATTAACGGCTGTTTAAAAAGAGAGCTCATTTCTTAAAACTGGATCGTAAGGGATAAACCGGAATCGCCGCTATTCGGATGGATTATGGGCATTACAGAAACTGCTTCAATTTGGGAAATTCTCTGCAGGTAAAGCGCGTCAATTGCCGAAACGATATGATTAATCACAACACTGCCTGCAATAAATTTTGCGCCCAATGCCCAGGTATCGCTAGAAACCCTGTAGTTGCGGTATTGTTTTCGCTTTGAGTCCGATGACCATTCCCAACTCCATTCATTCTCGGATGGATAAAGAGCATCAAACTCCCGAAAACGCAAATGTTCTTCATTATGAGCATTCATTGATTCATAATTGCCTACATCCACCCAAAATTGCCTGTCCTTGTCTTTGGTTTCAACTCCGGCGAAATCTGCAGCATACGCCTGAAATAGGTCTGAATAATTATGACTGACAATCAACGCACCGGCAAAAGATGTCCATAATACTGTTTCTGAAAGTGTGAAAAATCGACCTCTCTCCGGTTTGTCCAGGCTATACTCTCCCCAGCCGGGAAGTAAAAATGATTTTACAACCGGACTTAAGCCGTTGCTGCTTTGACCAAATGCAATGCTGTAGAAAATCACAAAAGCAATCAATGAAGTTTTTTTCATTCTTATTTAATCGTTTTTATTAGCCGCTAATTTTAAAACTTTTCAATTTTTACTTAATTAAGTTTATGCTTTCCCATGCTTCATTACTCATGCTCCATTTATCATCTTCCATCATCCGTTTTCCATGCCTTTACCCATTCCCAAACGATCATACTTAATCCAAAGAAAATACACAGTAAAGCAAATACATCTCCACCAGGATAATGTCTATTTTCATTCATAAATGTTAATGAACCCAAAATGATTCCTTGCTCATAAAATGCAAGTGATTGTTCAGCTCTTCCGGAAGGTGCTATGATGCCTGAAATGCCTGTATTTGCGCTGCGTACCACCGGCACTCGATTTTCCACAGCTCGCAATTGAGCCACGGCAAAATGCTGATATGCACCGGGAGAATCACCGGACCAAGCATCGTTGGTCTGAATCGTTAAAAATTCTGCACCTGAATCAACAAATTTTTTGGCGATCCTGGGAAAACTCGATTCGTAGCAGATCATATTACCAAAGCGTTTATTATGTACATTAAATATGGTGTATTCCGTGCCATGTTCAAAGTTCCCCTGACCAAAATTCAATTTATCTAATTGAGGAAATTTATAAGACAATGGTATGTATTCTGCAAAAGGAACCAAATGAAGTTTATGATACATATTATATGTGCCGTCCACATTCAGCAATATAGAACCATTATAATAATGTTTCCCTTTTTCATCGACTTCCCGATCAACAGTACCGGCTAATAGGGGAATATCATTCTTCACAACATGTGATTGAATATCAGTTCGGATTGATGAAGTTCGCAAATATACCGGTAATGCTGATTCCGGCCATAAAACAAAATCCGGCTGCTGCGCCATTGCTTCAATTGTTAAGGAATCCATCAAGGATATTAATTCTGCCCGGAAAGATCGATCCCACTTTTGCACAGGATTCACATTGGGCTGAATGACAGCCACTGAAAATTGAGATGGAGTGGAATTATTTTCTATCTTATTAAGACGCCATACACCAAGGACAAAAACCAACATCCATAATCCAATCGCTCCATAAATAAATTGTTTTCGTTCCTGTGAAGTTAAAGCCAAATAAAGTAAACCATTTAGTACACAAATAAAGAACGTAATTCCGGCGGTTCCAGTAATATCAACCGTTTGAATCAAGGACAAGATTGAAACTTGGGTCAATGCTAAATCTCCCCAGGGGAAACCCATGGATCCAAAACTGCGTACTAGTTCCATGGCAATCCAAACAAATGGGAATATCATTAAACCAATTTTTAAGCGATGTTGTAAAAAACTAATAAGACCACCGGCTAATACCCAAAAAATACCTAGGTAGAAAACAGTACCTGCTAATGATAAAAATGCTATAATTGCTGTCGTTCCTTGATTTATACCCATCCAATAAAATGCAATTGTGTGGGCAGTAATCGCAGCTAAATATGACATAGCTGCGCTGGTTATAACGCTTCGGTTTAACCAAATATGTATTAAGGGAATAAAGCCAAAATATATAAAGAATGTAGCTGGAATGGGCAAATATGCAACTCCCACCAATATTCCCGAAATAAGTGCCAAAGCCCAATCAGGATAATTATTCAGCTTCATCTCTTTTGGCTGTCTAAATATTGCTGAAGAATGATTGCTGCTGCGGTTTGATCAATTAAGCCTTTATTATGCCCTGTTTTTATCCCCTGCTCAATCAACGCTTTTTCAGCACTGACGGATGTTAATCGCTCATCAATTAATTCAACTTTTATGTTATTATCAATTAACATTTCAACAAACCGATTTACTTTTTCAGTTTGTGCTGTAACCTGTCCCTTCATTCCTTTTGGTAAACCAACCACGACAATTTCAACTTCCTTTTCTTTTATAATGGATTGAATGTCTGTAATAAGTTCAGGATTATTTGGAATGGTATTAAAAGGTGAAGCAATTATTTTCATGGGATCCGACAAGGCAAGCCCAACACGTTTTTCTCCATAATCAATACCAAGAATACGGTGCATATTATTTTATGATTATGTTATTGTATGGAATGGCCGGTTCGTTCGATAAAATCTACACCAGCCACTTTGGTCAATTTTCTGAATAAACGATCAAGTTGCCGCACGTTATTAATTTGAATAATAAAATATACTCTCGCATGGGCATCTTTTACTTTTGAATCCACACTTATGATATTTAAATCAAATTTATTGATGCAATCCGTCAAATCATTTAACAATCCTTTACGGTCTTCCCCGATTATTTTTATTCGCACATTGAACAAGTCTTTTCTGTCTACATCCCATTCCACTGGAATAAGTCTGTCGGATTCCTTATTTAGCAAAGGTAAACTTTTGCAATCTGACTTATGAACTGTTATACCACGCCCCCTGGTTACAAAACCAATCATTTCATCCCCGGGAATTGGATTGCAGCATTTTCCAAACGTAACCATCAGATTAGAAATTCCCTGGAGCTTTATTCCTTTTGTTTTTGACCGTGCAAAATCAAAAAAGCTTTTTTCCGCTTCATCAGTATCTTGATCCAATACTTCTTCTTGTTCTGGATTAATTTTTTGTAAAATTTCCCGAATGGTTATGTCGCCTTTTCCAATGACTTCCAATAATTGCTCTGAATTATTAAATCCAAATTTTTTGTGAGAGCCCTCAATTTCATCATACATATTTTTCATTTTCATACGACGCAGTGTTTTCGTTAAAATCTCTTTTCCTAAATGAACACTCTCTTCAAATTGCTGTTTAACCATTACTTTTTTAATGTGTGTCCTTGCTTTTGTCGTCACAACAAAATTTAGCCAACCATAACTTGGTTTTTGTGTTTTGCTCGTAATTATTTCAATAACATCGCCATTCTGAAGCTGGGTATTTAATGGTACAATTCTCTGGTTCACTTTTGCTCCAAGACAATGGAGTCCAATTTCAGTATGAACATGAAACGCAAAATCAATTGGTGTCGCGTCAATGGGGAGTTGCTGCAAATCACCGTTGGGTGTGAAAACAAAAATCTCATCTCTGAAAAGGTCGATCTTCAATAGATTCATAAACTCCTTAGGATCGGACGATTCAGATTGCAAAATATCTACTAATTCTCGCAGCCATTTTATGTGCGTATCCACACCTTTCAACTTGGAGCTGCCTTCCTTGTATTGCCAGTGAGCTGCAACACCAATTTCTGCTGTCGCTTCCATTTCATGTGTACGAATTTGTATTTCCATTAATTTTCCGTTAGGCCCAACAATAGTTGTATGAATAGATTGATATGCATTTGATTTTGGAGATGCAATAAAATCTTTAAACCGCTCTTGAACGGGTGTAAACTGATTATGAATAATTCCCAAAGCCAAATAACAATCCTCAATTTTTTCAACAACTATCCGAACGGCTAAATGATCATAGATTTCATCAAACTTTTTATCTCTTTTTACCATCTTACCATAAATAGATGCATGGGATTTAACCCGACCATAAATTTGTGCTGTAATATCTAATTTATTTAATTCTTTTTGGAGAGGATCAGACAACAGTTTGATATATTTCTGTCGTTCTTTTCGGCTAGACTTAATCTTTGAATCCAAATCCTTATATTCTTTAGGCTTAAGTGTTTTAAATACCAAATCTTCCAAGTGAGCTTTCACGTTAGCCATACCTAATCGATGTGCTAATGGAACGAAGACATCACGAGTTTCCACTGCAATTCGATGCTGCTTCATTCTCGGCAAATGTTCAATCGTCTGCATATTATGAAGACGGTCAGCAAATTTGATTATAATCACCCTTAAGTCTTTTGCGACAGATAAGAGCATTTTCATGAAATTACCCGCTTGTTTTTCTGCACGCGAGGTAAACTTGATGCCGCCTAACTTTGTAACACCATCGACTAAATTGGTAATATCTTCACCGAACTTTTCCCTGATGTCCGCCAGAGATGCACCCGTATCTTCAACTGAATCGTGGAGCAATCCGCCAATGACTGTAATATGATCCATTTTCCAATCAGCCAGCAATTTTGCAACTTCCACACAATGATTAAAATAGGGTTCGCCTGATTTTCGTTTTTGACCTTCGTGGTGGGAAACCCCAAAATCATACGCTTCCCAAAGAAGTCGTTTTATTTCTTCATTTTCTTTATCGGTAGATTCACTGACCTGATTGAACAATTCCATGAATTGTTTTGGGAATTCACCCACAAGTTGTGGAATAAACCGTGATAATGGATTTTGCATTAGAAAGGTACGTCCGCTCCCATTTCATCACCTACCGGTGCATAATTTTCAAAACGAGCAAAACGATCAATGAATGCCGCGTCCAATGTTCCTGTGGGTCCATTTCGATGTTTTGCCACAATTATCTGTGCCTTGCCTCTGTCCTCATCATCCTGGGAATAAATCCATTGACGATAGAGGAAAATCACCAAATCCGCATCCTGTTCAATGGCACCACTCTCCCGCAAGTCTGATAGTTGCGGCCGGTGTTCTGATCGTTGTTCAACAGCACGGGATAATTGTGAAAGTGCTATGACCGGAATATCCAATTCTTTGGCTAATGCTTTCAACGAACGGGAAATAGTAGAAATTTCCTGCTGCCTGCTTTCCACTCCTTTTGGACCTGACATAAGTTGTAAATAATCCACAATAAGTAAATCAATATTATGCTCTGCTTTCAATCGGCGGGCTTTGGCACGTAATTCCAAAACACTAATGGCCGGAGTATCATCCAAATGAATAGATGCTTCAGCCAACGTTCCAACGGATACGCTCAAATTTTGCCATTGAGTCTTAGGTAATTTACCTGTCCGAACTAAATGACTGTCTACCCTGGCCTCAGCACATAATAAGCGCAGAGCTAATTGATGATTAGCCATTTCCAAACTGAAAATCCCAACTGAATGATCATGATCCACTGCAGCGTTGCGAGCCATGGATAGAGCTAAAGCCGTTTTTCCCATGGCTGGACGGCCGGCTACGATTATCAATTCGCCCGGTTGAAAACCAGACGTCAGTTCATCTAAGTCCACCAAGCCGGAAGCAATACCGGTTACATCACCGGAACGTGAATGGATTTGATCAAGTTTTTCAAATGCTTCGTGGAGGATGGGGTCGATATGCTGGAATCCACCCCGTAATCGACGCTGTGAGATGGAAAAAATGGATTGCTCGGCCTGATCTAATAGTTCGTCTACCCCTTGTGAATCATCATATGCATCTTTGGAAAGGCTATGGGAGATCATGATCAATTGCCTTAACATGGCTTTTTCTAAAACAATTTTAGCGTAATTCTCAACATTGGCTACTGAAGGAACAGATTCTACAAGGCCTGTGACGTAGTAGGCACCACCAACACTTTCGAGCTGCTTATTTTTCTTGAGCTGATTTACAATCGATACTGTATCGATTTCCTGTCCCTCATTAAACAATTGTGCCATACTGCTGAATATTTTGCTGTGAGCTTCTTTATAAAATTGATCAGCTGTAAGCCATTGCAGTGATTTACTGACTGCTTCCTTACTGGCCAGCATGGCTCCCAGAACAGCTTGTTCAGCTTCTGGCGATTGCGGTTGAACATTTAACGGTTGTTTTAATTCATTAGTCATTTATTTATTCTGTTCCAAAAAATCTTTTATGGTTTTGAAATCTTCCCACGTAGGTCGTTTCAAATCCTGGTTACGCAATAATGCCGCCGGATGATACGTCACCATTAACGGTGTTCCGTGATAGTCATGAAATGTATTTCGTAGACTTTTCAACGATTTATCCACATTCAAAAGTGTCTGTCCGGCGACTCGCCCTAAAGCTACAATGAGCTTTGGTTTTATCAAATGAATTTGATGAAGTAAATAGGGTTCACATTCGTCCACTTCAGTTCTCAATGGATCACGATTATTGGGTGGACGGCATTTCATGACATTGCAGATAAAAACATCTTTTTGGCGGTTGCGATCGATGGCAGCCAGAATTTTATCCAATAGTTTTCCCGCACGGCCTACAAACGGTTCCCCAATTTCATCTTCGGTGGCGCCGGGGGCTTCTCCTACAAGGAGTAAACTGGCTTTTGGATCTCCAACTCCAAAAACAAATTTGTTTCGTGATTGCCCCAAAGGACATTTCTGGCATGTACAAATTTCCTGTTCAAATGCAGAAAGATTAGAATTAAAATCTACATCTAATGATGGCGATGAAGATTGCGGTTGGATAGTGAGGTAGAGCTCATCCCCGAACAATTCTTTTGTCTGCCGCAGGTAGCGACTTACATTATCTGTTCGGGGAGGCATTATTAATTATCTTCTTCTGAAACCATCTGCCATTTCAAATCGCCATCTACAAATTCATCCATAGCTTGAGTAGTAGACTTGGTTTCTTCTTCATAATTTTCCTTTGGTTCAGGTGGAAGTTCATCCAAAACTCCCATGTCAAACTCTTCAGCATCTTTCATGGCCTGTTCCATGAAGCGATTCTGGTTAATCTGCCGTGCCCGTTTGGACATAACGACAACTGATTCGTAAATATCTTCTGATTGTTTTTCCATTTCACGAATGGATAGTGGTTTAACTGCCATGCAGTACTCCTTCATTTTGTTTGTTAATGATTGAAATGATCTCTGCGGTTGCCCGCTGAATATCATCATTGATTACAGTAAAATCGAATTTTTCCTTATACCCTATTTCAATTTCCAGCCGTTCCAAGCGCTTGGCAATTCGCTCATCTGAATCGGTTCCCCGTTTAATTAACCTGGCTCGGAGATCTTCCATACTGGGTGGTAAAACAAAAATAGTCATCGTTTGATCAGGATATAGTTCTTTAATAGACATGGATCCTTTTACATCCACTTCAAATAACAGTATTTCACTCGTTGTTTTTGCGTAATCTATTGATTCTTTAAGTGTTCCATACATACACCCATGGACATTTTCTACTTCTGCAAATTCGCCTCTATCCATACGCTCCTTAAATACTTTATCCGTAATAAAATAATAATCTACTCCATCAACTTCATAATTACGTTGGTCACGAGTTGTACAGGATACAGAAAATTTCATGTCTGTCTGTTTCTGAAGTGCCCGGCAAAGTGTCGTTTTTCCTGCGCCAGATGGAGCTGATATGGTTATTAAATTTCTCATAAAACGTTTTGAATTTGTTCTCGGATCTTTTCCAATTGATTTTTGAAATCCACAACAATATTAATCATGTCTCCTGTTCCGCTTTTTGAACCAACCGTATTAATCTCCCTGCTTAATTCCTGCAGTAAAAATGAGAGTCGTTTTCCAGTTGGTTCTTCCAATTCAAGAAATGTTTTAAACTGGTTAATATGACTTCGAATACGAACCAATTCTTCCGAAATATCTGATCTATCTACTAATATAGCCACTTCTTGAGCCATTCTTTGTTCATCTATATTTACTTTATCCACGAGATCAGCAATACGTTTATGGAGTTTTTCTTTTTGTTGAGCAACTATCCCTTCTGTAAGGTTTTCAATACTATCTAAATGATTTGAGAGAATGCCAATACGCTGCATGGCATCATCATGGATTACCTTTCCTTCTTTAGTGCGCATAGAGTGTACTTGCTCCAAAGCACTATCCAATGCACTTATAATCGTTTTTTCATGGTGCGTGTTTTCATCACCATTTAAAAAAAGATCTTCAAATGAGAGCAGACTACTCATATCCAATGAACGTCCATATTCCCGTTGAATATCATGTAGAACATTTTCAACTGCTTCGAAACGCTGGCGATTGAAAGACAACGATCCTTTATTTACATCGCGATTTTTTTCGATAGTTATATGTACGGTTCCTCGAACCAATGTTTTATTGATTTTATCACGAACAGCAGCCTCGATTTCAGGGGCGAGGGTTAATCCCCTAATCTTTGTTTCCAGGAAGCGCGCATTGTAGGTACGGACCATTACATGCAGTGCTTGATCCCCTTTACCGGATGCACCTCTCCCAAAACCTGTCATACTTATTAACATAATGTGATTATTTTATTCCAGAAAAGCTGGGGAATTTAAGAGAACTATAGTATCTCTCACAATCAGAGAATAGTATTTAATTGATGATCAATCATTCGATTCAGGTCTTTTACGTAGAGACTTTTTTTCTGATCTAATTTTCTTTTCTTTGATACGCTTTTCATGGGCTCGTTTCGGTGTGCGAGTTTTGATCCGTTTTTTCTTTTTTTTATTTCGTTCTTCCAGTTTTACTCGCAAACGTTTTAATGCGATTTCTTTATTTCGATGCTGGCTACGCTCATCCTGGCACGTCACAACAATACCTGTAGGAATATGTGTAAGACGAACTGCACTTTCCGTTTTATTCACATGCTGACCGCCTTTTCCACTTGCGCGGAAAGTGTCCACTCTACATTCTTTGAGTAAATCAGAATTGTTTTTGGGTATTATAATCATCTTTTTCTTAATTCCATTTAATCATTCAGCTTGATACATGTAGAATACATTAACTTCTAACACATAAAACTATATTTTTAATCTAATAAAATTCAGGACCAAATCAACTATGAAACATTTACATATCTTCATCCTATCAATTTTCATTCTTTTTTCATGTGAGAAACAAAACACGTTGCTCAAAGATTTTGTTCAAAAAGAGGATGACGCATTTCGTTATGAAATTAAAAATATTATTGAAGGTGATTCATGGCAGGAATACATTATTAAAATGGTGTCTCAAGATTGGCTTACATTAAACGATGTTGAAGAAACGGAATGGTGGCATTGGGTACGAATAGTTATTCCCAATGAAGTTGAAGAATCAGAAGCTTTATTTTTTATAGGTGGTGGAAGTCATGAAAATGAACAACCTGAATCTGCTGAACCGGCTCTGGTACAGGTAGCCTTGGCGACAAAATCCATTGTAGCCGATATATCAAATATTCCGTTTCAATCGCTCATTTTTAAAAACGATGATTTTGGCGAACGGGTTGAAGATGATATAATTGCATTTGGCTGGAGGCATTTCGTTGAAAATGGCGCAAAAGATCAAGATGCAAAATGGCTAACTCACTTACCTATGACGAAGGCAGTTGTGAGAGGCATGGATGTTATACAGGACATTTCAAAATTAGAAAATAAACCGGTTGATCGCTTTGTCACTGCCGGCGGATCCAAGCGTGGATGGACCACATGGTGTACGGCTATTGCCGATGATCGCATAATGGCAATTATTCCAATTGTTATAGATATGCTAAATGTTGAACTATCGTTTAATCACCATTGGAAATGCTATGGAGAATGGTCTCATGCAATTGACAGTTACGTTAACGAAGGTATAATGGACTGGATGGGATCCAAAGAATATGACCGAATAAATGAAATTTGTGAACCCTATTCTTTTCGTGACCAATTAACATTACCCAAATTTCTCATAAATGCCACAGGGGATGAATTTTTTGTAACCGATTCTTGGCAGTTTTATTGGGAGGACCTAAAAGGTGAAAAATATTTACAATATATTCCTAATACAAATCATGGTTTGAAAAATAATGATGGTGATTATAACATGAAAAGTCTTACAGCATTTTACAATGCGGTCATTACTGATTCAGATAGGCCCACGTATAACTGGCACGTCAGCAATGATTCCATTTATCTGAATGTTGACCATTCGCTCAATGCTGATTATTCTATTAAACAATGGGAAGCAGTTAATAATGAAACACGGGATTTCCGAGTAGATGTTATCGGGAGAAGTTGGACGTCAACTGATATTCCAAAGTCTGCTGATGGTCGTTATGCAGTAAAAATTACACAACCGGAAAATGGTTATAAAGCCGGACTTCTTGAAATTACCTTTAATCCTGATTCCGATATTCCTTTCATGTTCACATCAGGAACAGTGGTCACACCCAATACATTCCCGTTTGGTGAATATGTGAGTGAAAATCCTATGGGTACGCGTTAAAAAAAAGAATTATAATAGTTTTGCCGCTTGCGCTGCCAACCACTTCGGATCAAGGCTAAATGAAATCAAATGAGAATCGCCTAACATGGCAGATTGAGATGACGATGTGAACGCATAATGAATAGCTGCCTGTCCCCAGTCCAAACCGAGCCCGGCGCTGGTAAGAGCATTCAATCCACGACCAAACCGTAACGCTATTTTATTATACTGTATTTCAAGACCGGCGCGGTATCGACCGCCCATATTTCCTAACTGTAGATCATCATACACACTTCGTCCAAACGGATCCAGTGCAATATCGGCCATAAATTTGAATCGTAATGGAATTTTGTCAAAGCCAATTTCCTGAGCGATACCTGCAAACAGTTCAGGGGAAAATCGTTCAACTGTACCATTGTCCCAAACAAGCAAAGATGTGGTTACGTCCGTTAAAACAAGCCCAACAGTATTCCCTTTCCAAAAGGAGGAGGTTGCTCCCACATCAATTCCAATCCCCGATGCAAAATGTTCTGCGAGTGCGTGAAAAAATCCCTTCATACCTACACCAATTGTCCACCGATTCAATTGCCATGTTGAACTAAAATGTACTCCCCACTGTGATTGACGAAAATAACTGACCTTTTCCGCATCCAAGCGCTCGCCCTCGTCCAATTGACCATTATTCTCACCGGCGTCACCCGTGCCCGGAATGCCGTCTAATCCCCAATCCAATAAAACATCGCGTGTATCAGGTATTTGGCTAACACCTTCATGGAAAAGGACCATTTTCACTGGATTGCGAAATCGTTTCAGCGTGGGAAAAGCAATAAGATCGCTGTTTACCAAACCGGCAAAACGATTTTGATGAGCATACAGATATTGATCAAATGGATTTTTGGCATGAGCCGGATTTTGTAACACTGACGCTGCTCCGCCAAACGCTGCCGTTTGGGTCTGTCCTAATGCTAAAGATTGTGCATCTCCTGTATTTTTGAACGCCTGCCAACCGTACCGCACCCAATAGGATTCTGCTGAAATAGAAGTAAAAATTAATACAACTACAAAAAGTTTTAATGTATTACGAGTGTTCATGTTTTAATAAATCATTCAAATTTTTAGATTTCTTCAGTATTTCTTCACCTCCCCACAAGACCCCTCCTCATACGAGGAGGGGATTTAGGGGTGGTGTTAAAGACTGTATTACCATAATTCCATATACCATTTTTCATCTTCCATCAAAGACCATGTTTCTTTTTCAACTCATCCAATTTTTGCAATGCTTGAATGGGCGTCATGGAATTCACATCCATATCATTGAGATCTTTTTTGAATTTAGCTTCCTGTTTTTCGAACATGGATATCTGTTTTGACGCCGACGGCGGAGCAGATGTTCCCGATTGGTCCGAAGATTCCAAATGATGACTTAAAATATCCTTCGCTCGGGAAATAACACTCGTTGGCAAACCGGCCATTTGCGCCACATGAATTCCGTAACTCCTATCCCCCGGTCCGGGCATAATCTTTTTCAAAAAGACGATTTCGTCTCCAAATTCCTTCACAGCAGCGTGATGATTCTCCAACCGCTCCAAAGAATGTTCAAGTTCCGTTAATTCATGGTAATGTGTTGCAAATAAAGTTCGGGCTGCAACTTCTTCGCGATTGTGCAAATACTCGGTAATGGACCACGCCAATGATAATCCATCAAAGGTGGCAGTCCCTCGTCCTATTTCATCCAGAAGAATTAAACTTTGGGATGTTGCATTATTCAAAATATTCGCCGCTTCAATCATTTCCACCAAAAATGTACTTTCACCACCGGCAAGGTTATCGCTGGCGCCCACTCGGGTAAATAAACGGTCTACAATACCAATGGTAGCCTTTTTCGCTGGTACGTAGCACCCAATCTGAGCCATGAGTACAATCAAGCCAACTTGACGCAAATATGTGGATTTTCCGGCCATATTAGGACCGGTAATGAGATGAATCTGACTTTTGTCTACATTCATCTTCAGGTTATTACCCACAAAACGGTCAGACGCCGGGAGCAGATTTTCCACTACAGGATGACGTCCATCTTTAATATCGAGAACAGCGTCTGCAACTAGCGTCGGTTTACAATATTTCTTCTGAATCGCCAAATGGGAAAAAGTGGAAAGAACGTCGAGCCTGTTCAGCAGTTTTGCGTTAATCTGGATTCGGTCAGCCCTATCCATAATTTTCTGGCAGCATTCGGCAAATAATTCTGATTCAATAGCCAAAATATCTTCTTCTGCGGACAGGATTTTTTCCTCGTATTCCTTTAGCTCTTCGGTGATATAACGCTCGGCGTTTACCAGCGTCTGTTTACGAATATAGGTTTCTGGCACTTTATCTTGGTGGATCTTTGAAATTTCCAGGTAATAACCAAATACCCTGTTAAATCCCACTTTCAGTTTACTGATGCCCGTCTTTTCCCGTTCTGACTCCTGCATTTCTGCAATCCATTGTTTCCCTCCGCTGGCTAATTTCCGTAATTCGTCCAATTCTGTATTGATTCCATCTCGAATAACATGGCCCTGTTGGAGTTGTGCAGGTACGTCTTCATTCATTTGTTCTGAAACCAATTCCACAACCGGATCGGTCTCCGCAAACGAATCGGCGGCTGAATTCAATTTCTCAAGATCTGATGACTGTAGTAATTCTTTTAGTTTCGGTATACACTTCAAGCTTTCCTTTAATCCTATTATGTCTCGAGGATTGGCTTTTTTCTGGCTAATCTTGCCGAGGATTCGTTCTATATCCAAAACGTCATCTAAGACAGTCCGTACCTTTTTCAACAAACGTTTATTTTTTAAAAATCCCTCAACAATATCCAATCGGTCATTCAGTTTCTCTATAACCGTCAGTGGTTGGGATAACCATTGTTTCAATAAACGTCCGCCGCCGTTGGTTACCGTTTCGTCCAATAAGTCCACCAGAGTTCCGTGGGTGCCTTGTGTCGCCAAGGACTTAAATACTTCCAGATTGCGTATGGTAAAGCCGTCCAGCCCCATAATGCCGTCATCGGCAATGGAAGTCAAAGTTGTAATGTGGGACAGGGAACCATTCAATGCATGTTTCACATGATAAAAAATCGCGCCTGCTGCCGTGATGCCCTGTTCCAGATGACCACATCCAAATCCTTTCAGCGTCCGCACGCTGAAATGTTCGGTAAGTGTGCGCTCGCCCTGATCGAAGGATAAGACCCAATCTTCCACCGTTGACACAAAGGGCTTTAGTTCCCGATACCAGTCCGTTGTGGAATAAACAATGCTCTCCGCCAACAACACTTCCCGGGGAGCGAATTTCCGCAGTGCTTCCTTCAATCCGGCTTCTGGACATTCTCCAATAAATAATTCTCCTGTGGACTGATCCAGCACGGCGTAACCGGCTTGATTGCGATGAGTATGGACACACGCCAAAAATTGATTCGATTTCTCATTCAGCGCTGCTTCGCTGGTAATGGTCCCGGGCGTTACCACTTCTACCACTTCCCGCTTTACAATACCTTTCGCCAGTTTGGGATCTTCCACTTGTTCGCAGATGGCCACGCGATGTCCGGCTTTCACCAATTTGTGTAAATAATTATCGATGGCGTGATAGGGAAATCCTGCTAAGGCAACATTTCCCGCAGCACCGTTGGAACGCTTCGTTAGAACGATCCCCAGCACTTTCGCCGTAATGACAGCATCGTCACTGAATGTTTCGTAGAAATCACCCATGCGGAAGAGAACGATGGCATCGCTGTACTGGCGCTTCACGTCCTCGTATTGACGCATAAGAGGAGTACTTTGTTGTTTGACTGGTTTAGCGCTCATAATTCCGCCCCTTTTAACCGCACATTTCCATCCCGTTCAGTCCAACCTTGCTTATCGGAATATTCCAGTACAGGAATGGCGAATTTCCGCGTTAAACCGCTCATGCGTTTAAAGTCTGCCACATTCATTTCACTTTGGATGTTAAAATGGTCTTTCATTGCTTGGCGGAGTTTAGCCATGTTTTGGCTGTGCATCCAGACACCGTTTTCGATTTCCACCACTTTATTTTCATTCTTTAATACGTGTAAAATCTCCAATATGTCCTTATGGCTCGTTTTCAATTTTTTGGACAATTCTTCAGTGTTCAATGGCGTAAATCCATTTTCCATTATCCCATCTTCCATCTTACGTGATATTTCTGCCGTTCCGCCTGCCAATTCCACTTTATGACTCGCCAATGCGACGCCCGTTCCGGCGGAACGAATAGATGCATTGTGTTCCATAATGTCCAGCATTTCAGCCAACCATTTTTCGCTAAAACCTACATCCTGTGCAAGTACGTCCGCTGACATGGCTTTGCGAAGTGGATTTTTCTCATGAAACTGTTCTAAACTTTTTACGATTAATTCGGAGCATGATTTCAGATTTTCGTCTGAATAAATAAACGTCCGCCGAGATGTGTTTAAATCCGTCTTTTTCACCAAATCCCTCATGGTGTTATCCGTCATTTGCAGTGCTCTCCCCCAATCAAATACCGTCTTTGGATTTCGTTTAAACGTCGCAACCAATTGCCTAAAACGTTTCTCCAGATTCAGATCCAATTCTGACACCCATTCTTTTATCTTTACTCCCTTGGGAATAAATGAGGTCAACACCGTCCCGCCGCCCATGGTATGCATGGGAGAATAGGAACGCATAACAAAGCGGTCTTCACTGGCCATGACTGCAGGATGCTCCAGTTCAATGATGACATTTGCCGAACTGCCGGCGGTCATTTTCTTATTCGATGTTAAAAATACACGTGCCATCACTTCTGCCGTGCCCAAATGCACTCGCACTCTCTGGCGGTGCTTCAATTCTTTTTTCATATCTACCGTAAGCTGAATATGGGCAGTGAATTTCGAGACTGCTTGCAGTTTCCCGGGAGTAGCCAGCTCTGATCCGCGGAACACCTTTTCTGCGTCCACTCCGGATAAATTTACTGCCGCACGATCACCACGCTGCACGGTTTCTACTTCCGCACCATGGGACTGAATGCCCCGGACTTTCGATGAAATATTCCCCGGCAATACATCCACGGAATCTCCTTTTTTCAAGCTCCCGGAAATGACCGTTCCCGTGACCACCGTACCAAAACCGGTCATGGAAAAAACACGGTCAACCTGGAGACGAAAAAAGCTCTCATCTTCTGACGGCTGAACTGCAGCTGCTCTCTTTTCCAATAAGTGTTTTAATTCGTCAATTCCACTATTTGTTTGTACGGATGTTCGTACCACATCCACGCTTTCAAAAATGCCTTCAGTCAATTCACGGATTTCCAGCTCGATGAGGTCCAGCCATTCTTCATCTTCTGCCAAGTCGGTTTTGGAGAGGGCTACCACACATTGGGGAATATTCAGCAGCTTCAGGATGTGCAAATGCTCCCGAGTTTGGGGCATAATGCCATCATCAGCCGCCACTACCAAAAGGGCAATATTGATGGTGGACACTCCCGCCACCATATTACGGATAAATTTCTCGTGACCGGGAACGTCAATAATGGTGACCGATTCATTTAAGAAAGCAAATCCTAGGTCGATGGTCATACCCCGGGCTTTTTCTTCTGCCAAACGGTCCGTGTCTGTGCCGGTGAGTGCTTTCACCAATGCGGTTTTTCCGTGGTCAATATGCCCGGCAGTGCCGATGACAACTTGGGTCATTAAACGTCCTGAATTGCTTGAATAAGTCTGATAACCTGGTTCGGCAGAACCGCTTTCAGGTCGATATAAAATGTATTTCCTTTGGTGTAACCCACAACGGGGATATTTCCTGTTCGGAATATTTTAGCCAATTTAGATACCGATATTGTTTTGGGATTGAACTTCAGTGCAGCACTGGGAATAGTTTCCACGGGAAGTGATCCGCTCCCTGCTTCCACCTTCGATTCCACTAACGAAATTCCTAGGTCTTTGATCTTCTTTTTGGGAATATCCGTCAAAATCTTCTCTCCCCGTTTCATGAGGGTCTTTTGAGATGTGGTCAGGAGTTTCAGTGATAAATTATCTCCGCTGACTTTTTCCTCTGAATGATACGTCCGTAATATTTCTTCCATGAGGACAATGGTCCACTTGTCACAGCGGTATGTTCGATAAAGTGCATTTTTGTGGATTTTGTTTACATATTTCTTTTTCCCCACAATGAGCCCCGATTGAGGTCCGCCCAATAGTTTATCCCCGGAGAAAGTAATAATATCGGCGCCTGTTTTTACTACACCTGCCACCAGTTCTTCCGGTGGGAGTCCCATTTTTGTCATATCCACCAAGGCGCCGGAACCAAGATCCGCTACCAAAGGAATACGTTTCTTTTTCGCTAATGCTGCTAAATCCGAGAGTGATACTTCTTTCGTAAATCCCTGCATCACGTAATTACTGGTGTGGGCCCAGAGAATGGCGCCGGTTTTTTTGGTGATTGCTTTTTCATAATCTTTCAGGTGGGTGCGGTTGGTGGTGCCCACTTCCACCAGATTGCAGTGGCTTTTACGCACCATGTCGGGGATACGAAATGAACCGCCGATCTCCACTTCCTGTCCCCGAGAAACGATAACGTCTTTACCTTCGGCAAATGTATTCAAGGCAATTAGGACTGCAGCGGCGTTATTATTGACAATTAAACTTTTTTCCGAACCGCAAATGGCAGAAAGTAATTCATTAATATGATTCTGCCGCTCGCCCCGTTTACCGGAATCTAGATCAAATTCAAGATTGACGTAACCTTCCAGTTTTTTGGTTGCATTTGCAATTACTTTTTTTGACATGGGCGCTCGGCCAAAACCGGTATGTAAAACTACGCCGGTGCCGTTAATGATATTTTTCATGGATGGTTTAGCTAATCGGTCAATTTCATTTATAATTAAATCAATAATTTCCTTACGATTGAGCTTTAATTTTCCTGCTTTAGCTTCTGCTCGAAATTGACTTATTTCTGTTTTAATAATTTTGTTTATATAATTAATATGCAACTGTGTATCTTTGTTTACTTCAAGTAATACTTCAGATACAGATGGTAGTTGCTGGAGTTGATTCTTGCTCATTTCACTAGTGGAAATTGATGAACATTCATTGATAAAACAACTATCATGATTTACGAATAATCATATAACTGGTAAACAGTGCTGGAATCAATAAAAAGCCCATGACGGGAAACACTGCGGCCACGCCTTGGCTTTCCGCAATAAATCCGCCAAATCCTGCTGCCAGCGAACCGATACCAAAACTCAAGAAAAAACTAATTCCGTAGCCCAATCCCCTATTGGCGCTGTGGGTAAATTCAGCAATAAGTGTATTGCTGATAGGTTGGTTGGAAAAATAGGCCATCCCCATAAAAAGACTGAACACTACAAGCCACACATCTGAACTGTAACCCATAAACAATAAAAAGGGAATATTCACAGCTACGATGACCATGAGCATTTTGGGACGATTATAGAGGCTGCCCAGCCGTCCGCCCATGAGTTGGCCGATAATTCCTGCTAAAAATACTAATGAGGGGAAAATCCCTGCTTTCATCGTATTGGAAATAAAGGGCATAAAGTCGTTTGTATTCTCGGCAAAATGAGTGGGCATAAATGTGGTAAATCCGTAATACGCCATTCCCATAAGCATATTGGTAATATAAAAATAGATTAATGCAGGACGATTTGTCTTTTCTACTTTATTCTCTATTTTTTCTTCTTCATCATCTTGTTTACGCTTCGGAATAGCAATAAGGGTAGTAATTGCCAAAATAATATTAAAAATGCCCAAAAATGCATAGGATGCCCGCCAGGAAATCAATGCTGCAAGCGCTGTGGCCATAATGGGTCCCGCAGCGGATCCGACTGTACCAAAGATACCGTGGACCGCCATTCCTTTCGTGAGGGCATTTACACGGTGAGAAATGAGTGTAAGTCCGGCTGGATGATAAATACTGCAGAAAAATCCCATACATCCCAAACCTATGACCATTATAAATAATGAGCTTGAAACTGAAACCAATAGCGCCGAGACCCCTGAACCCACGAGATAAAATATTAATAGTGCCCGGCCTCCCAGTTTGCGTTCTGCCCAGCCAGCGGGAATAGCACCGACTCCAAACATAAAAGCACTGACAGTTACAACGAGACCTAATGTATCCAATCCTGCGTTGAATTCATTCCGTAAAATGGGAATTAAGCTCGGCAAGGCCAGCATGAGTGCATGGACGGATAAATGACTTCCGCCGGTGATGCCAAGAACTATTTTTTCGAATTTGCTCATTTTTTAGTTAATGTGTATTAACAGTAGGAATTTTAAAATTTAATTTTCAATTTATTTATCATATTTGTATACGAATTTCTTCACAATTAGAATATACATCATCAAAAATGTGTTCTGCTTTCTTTTTATCCAGGCTGCACAATTTTGCAACTTCTAAAATATCATTTTTATCTGCATTTCCTTTATTCAAAATTGTCGTTGAATGATTTCCATCGTATCCGCTACTGGGAACTAAATCATAAGCTGGAGAAACAAGCCACTGTTTATTCTTCATGATGAATGAAACGTTTTTTGCGTGATCATCTTTATTTCCGGTTAGAATATTAAAAACCATACGTCTAAATAATGTATATGCTTCTTCGATGTTTTTAGTTAATTCAAACGCTATTTTAATTAAATCCACATAATCCAATGACGGAAAACGATGGTCTGCATAAAGCAATCCCGATGCAGAATGAATATGGATTCTTTTTCCATTACTCCGATCAAAACGTTTTACACCAAAATATTTTCCTTCTAATAATTGAGTTTCCGGCATTTCAATCCCGCATTTTTTTGCAATAATTGAATATTGATATTCAATTTCACCCATATTTTCGGGATCATGAGCAGATCTGAATTTGACAATCCACGGATCGCCTTTAATGTTAATTAGAACTTTTGGTCTGGCGCCGCCGGATGAGCCGCCCATCTCAATCAAATCGTCTAACATTCCACTTTTATATTTGTTTTCGATCAATATTTTATGAACTTCCAATGCAAGAAGATTAAGATCGTCAATTTGACCTTTTGACTTAAAAGCATAATCAGGTTCATACGATAAAATTCCCATACCAGACTTGCCGATTAAACTCAATTTATCCAGTAAAGACAATGAACCAGGTTGTATATTATTTTTCAATAAATATCTATCTATAAGCAAATTACCCCAACCATCGGGCAGGCTATCGTTAAATAAGCCGAATAATCCATTAAATGGATCACGACGTGCCGTAAATGCACCGGCTTGCAATGGTAAATAAAACGGAGAAAGAGAAACGCCATTGCTTAAATAATCAGGATCATATTCAAAGACGCATAATCTTTCCGGTGAAATCACCATCCGCCCCATGAATTGATCATTGTCGAATATATTTAACAGATTGATGGGCTCAAACATTTCTGCCTCGCTGCCTTTCCTTTACCTTACTATTCTGAATAATATCATCTACACTTTGATATTGGTTTTCGGGAAATAACTGACGAAACTCATCTAAACTACCTAAAACCAAAGCAATTCGTAAAAGATGTTTTAATGAAATTTCATATTTGTGCTCAAATCGCTTTATGGATCCTAAACTAACACCAGATTTTTCTGATAACGATTGCTGGGCAATGTTTAGCAAAAGTCGTTTTTTGCGCATTCTTTTTGATACATTTTCAGCAATTGCATGTGGGTTAAAATCATCAATGTCAAAATTAACAATAGTCATTATATTATCCTTATATTCTTTATATTATGTATTTCATCTAATATTTTAACTGTTATAATTTACATCTTATTATAATGGATTGCAATATAAATGGAGGAAGTCGATTCGTATTAAACCCATTGTGACAACAAAAGAAACTTTACCAACATAACTATTGTAAAATAAAAAAACCCCCACCGTTTTAACCGATGAGGGTTTATCGTTTATTTTAAGATTTGGTTTATCGTTTTTCGGCAATACGTGTTGCTTTACCGGAAAGTTTTCTCAAGTAATGCAATTTTGCTCTCCGCACTTTCCCGCGGCGCACAACATTAAAATTGACTAACATGGGTGAGTGCAATGGGAAAATTCGTTCGACACCTACACCATTGGAGATCTTTCGAACGGTTATGGTTTCTTCAATTCCGCCGCCTTTCCGGGCAATCACCACACCGCGATACTTCTGAATACGCTCCTTGCCGCCTTCAACAACACGGACGTCTAATTCCACTGTATCGCCTGAATTAAATACCGGTAAATCTGTTTTTAATTGATCTTGGACTACTTCTTGTAATTTGTTCATGTTTTACTCCGTAAGTGTACTTTTCTCTAAATATTTTTCCCATAAATCCGGGCGTTTTGTTCGTGTTATATGTTCTCGTTGAGACTGTCGCCAGTCCTCGATTTCTTTATGATGGCCATTCAATAAAACATCCGGAACGGAAATTCCGGCGACTTCGCGGGGTTTCGTAAAATGAGGATTATCCAGCAGATCACCGTAAAATGTATCTGTTTCTGCCGATTCCCTGGAATTCAACACTCCCGGGATTAGCCTGACCATAGAGTCGATCATGATCATGGCAGGAATTTCTCCGCTGGTGACAACATAATCGCCGATGGAAAATTCATCGGTCACGTATTTTTCCACCACTCGCTGATCAATTCCTTTGTAGTGACCGCAAATAAAAATAGCATGATTATTTTCACTGAATGCTGTAGCAGTTTCATGATTCCACGTTTTCCCCTGTGGAGACGGAAATACGATTCGAACATTTTTCTCATCCATCCATTTCAAAGCAGATTCAATTGCCTGAACCAATGGTTCGGCCATCATGACCATTCCGCTACCGCCGCCAAAAGGCGTATCGTCAATTTGGCGATAATTTCCCTTTCCAAATTTTCGTAAATCAACCACATTGTATTCAGCCGCATTTTCTTCATCAGCTTTACGTAGCATACTTTGCTCAATAATGGTATTGACCATATCCGGGACAGGAGTAATTATAGCAATTTTTTTCACAGTAATCCTTCCATTGGACGAATCATAATTACGCTTACAACACTGTCCACGCCGATAACAATTTCATTTACGATGGGAATCAGTTTTTCGTCATTACCATTATGGATAACGTAGACATCGTTTGACGGCAGCCATAGAATATCAGTTAAAGTACCGACGAGTTCTCCGGATTCAGTGATAACAGTATAACCCAAAAGTTCTTTGGAAATGAGATCAGCATTATCACCACTTCTACCTTCAGCAAACAGTGTCTGTCCGATGAGCGTTTCAGCATCATCTCGTGACTGAACTCCGTCAAACTTGAACCGCCTTCTTTTTCCATGACCGATGGTTTTATTCAATTTGATTTCACGAGCCAAATCCGTTTCGAATCCAATTTGTAATTCACGTGATTCAATATATTCATCGAAGTAACGCGATAGAGGTTGGAGACGCACTTCGCCTCGGAGACCACTCACGCGTGTAATCTTGGCTATGGGATGAACTTTTTTACTCATTTCAGTCGATCACATCCAAACGAGCGCGTTTACCGCCTTCTTTTGCATTCACAGCAAACACAAGTGTGCGAATAGCGGAAATATTGCGGCCGCGTTTTCCGATGACTTTTCCGTAATCACCTTCTCCTACGGTTAATTCAAAAATGATTCGCTGTTCTGTTTCCACTGGAGTCACTTTTACTTCTTCGGGTTTATCCACTAACTTTTTTACTATCAACTCGATCATTTCCTGCATGGTATTCTCCTTGCAACTTTATTCGTCGCTTTTATTATCCTTTTCATCTTCCGAGGATTCTTCTTTTTCTTCGACCGGTTCGGCTTCTTTTTCTGTGGTTTCTTCTGGCACTTCCTCTTCTACTACTTTTTCATCATCAGTCTTTTCTTCCTCGGATGTTTCTTCTTCTACGTCCGGTTCAGCATCTGGTTCATCTTTTTCGTCTTCTTTTGATTCCTCTTCAACATCATCGCCATCTGAAGATACTTCTTCGGTTGAATCTTCAACTTTACTGTCATCAGTTTCTTCAGTCTTTTCTTCAGGTTTAGCCTCTTCAGCTTGGACTTCATCAGCTTTATCTTCTGTGGATTCTTCTTCTGCTGGTGCTACGTCGGCGTTTTCTTCTTTTGGTTCTTCAGTTTCAGCTTCCGGTTCATCACTTTTAGGCTCGACAGCTTTTTCTTTGGAATCTTCTTCAACTGCTTCTTCCTTTTTTTCTTCTTGTTCAGCGTTTCCGTCAGCAGAATCAACCGCTTTTTCAACTTCTTTAGCCTCATCGCTTTCCGTTACTTCTTCAGCAACATCTTCAGTTTTGTCTTCAACTACAGGTGAGTCCACTTGTGCTTCTTCTGTTGTTGTTTCTGCTTCTTCATCTTTCGCTTCTACTTTTTCATCAGTCGCCTCTTCTGCTACTGCTACTACTTCTGCTGTTTCTTCTTTTACCGGCGCATCTTCAGCAACATCTTCAGTTTTGTCTTCAACTACAGGTGAGTCCACTTGTGCTTCTTCTGTTGTTGTTTCTGCTTCTTCATCTTTCGCTTCTACTTTTTCATCAGTCGCCTCTTCTGCTACTGCTACTACTTCTGCTGTTTCTTCTTTTACCGGCGCATCTTCAGCAACATCTTCAGTTTTGTCTTCAACTACAGGTGAGTCCACTTGTGCTTCTTCTGTTGTTGTTTCTGCTTCTTCATCTTTCGCTTCTACTTTTTCATCAGTCGCCTCTTCTGCTACTGCTACTACTTCTGCTGTTTCTTCTTTTACCGGCGCATCTTCAGCAACTGCTTCTGCTTCTTTCTCAGCTCGCCCTTTTTCAACTTCTTCCCGTTCAAGAGCCCATTTTTTCATTTCTTTTTCTACAGCCGCATCATCCAGTCCCTGACGAATCAAGTGCCAGCGATAAGCCAATCCAGTTCTTTTTAATAGATTGTGAGCTGTTTCTGTAGTTTGAGCTCCTTCTTTCAGCCAATGCAATACTCGATCTTCTTTTAGAGCATAATTCTTTTCATCATCACGTTCGAGTGGATTAAACCAGCCCAATTGTTCGATGGCAGCACCATCACGGCGAGCCCGTTCATCCATCACCACCAAGCGGTAAAAAGGTCTGTTTTTTCGTCCGATTCGTTTCAGTCTTATTTTCGTAGCCAAGATATTCTCCTTTTAACTTATTCCCATAAAATTACCCATTGGCATTTTGCCGGGCTTCATTTTTCCAAATTGCTTCATCATTTTTTTCATTTGTACAAACTGTTTCAATAATTGATTCACTTCCTGTAATGAACGGCCCGATCCTAATGCAATCCGCTTTCGACGGCTGCCATCTATGATTGTAGGATTTTTCCGTTCTGCGGGAGTCATGGAATTAATGATGGCTTCCGTCCATAAAAGCTGGCGGTCTTCCATATTCATTCCTTTCATCAGTTTCCGATTCATACCGGGCATCATTCCCATAAGTTGCTGAAGTGATCCCATTTTTTTTAGCTGCATTAACTGCTGCTGAAAATCTTCAAGATTAAATTCGTTTCCAAGCATTTTCTTTTCCAGCATGTCCACTGTTTTTTCATCCGCCACGTGTTCTGCCTTTTCCACCAATGAAATAACATCACCAAATCCCAAAATCCGATCGGCCATTTGCTTGGGATTAAATGGTTCCAATCCATCCAACTTTTCTGATACACCGGCAAATTTGATTGGCGTTCCTGTCACTTGCCTTATGGAAACGGCTGCCCCGCCTCTGGCATCGCCATCCAACTTTGTTAATATCGTACCCGTCAAAGGCAATGCTTCTGAAAATGCTTTAGCAGAGTTTACTGCATCTTGTCCGGTCATACTGTCTGCCACAAATAAAATTTCATTTGGTTTTACTTTATCCGAAATCTGTTGAATTTCATTCATCATTTCGCCATCAACATGCAAACGGCCGGCAGTATCCAGAATGACAACATCTGCTTTTTCACTTTTCCCTTGGGCAACAGCATTCGCACAAATGGCCACAGGATCGCCGACACCTTCATCATAAACAGGTACATCAATCTGTGAGCCTAATAATTGTAATTGCTCAATAGCAGCTGGGCGATATACATCCGCTGCGGCCAATAATACCTGTTTCTTTTGATCTGTAAATATCTTGGCCAATTTTGCACACGTGGTTGTTTTTCCAGATCCTTGAAGACCGGCCATCAAAATAACGGACGGTTTTCTGCTTAAATCTATTTTCGCTTTTTCATCTCCAAGAATATGGACCAATTCCTCATGAATAATTTTAATAAATTGCTCACCGGGTCTGATGGATTTTAATACTTTTGTTCCTTCTGCTTTTTTCTGGACTTGAGCAATAAAATCTCGAGCAACGTGTAAATTCACGTCAGCTTCCAACAGGACGCGTCGAATCTCTCGTGACGTCTCCTGGATATTACTATCCGTAATTTTTCCCAGTCCACGTAAGCGACGGAAAATAGTATCAAATCTATCTGTTATTTGTTCAAACATGAGTTTTCGGTTCGAATAAAGCTAATAAAATTAACTGTTTCCCTTTAGGGAATCAATAAAATAGAATATATTTATAAATGTGTGATTTATGCGTCGAACTTGACGGAAACCAGTTTGGACACACCCTTCTGTTCCATCGTTACACCAAAGAGATAATTTGCCGCTTCCATGGTTAGCTTATTGTGCGTGACAACAATGAATTGGGTCTCTTCAGAAAATGCTTCCAAAACTTTAGTGAATTTGCGGATATTGACATCATCCAGTGGTGCGTCCACTTCATCTAATATACAATATGGGCTGGGTTTATATTGGTAAATAGAAAACAATAAAGCGATGGCAGTAAGCGACTTTTCTCCTGCTGATAACATGCGCAATGAATTATTTTTCTTCCCCGGCGGTTGAGCATTAATAGCAATATCAGCCTCTAATGGATCAGGATCTCCTACTAACGATAACGAACCTATTCCCCCTTCAAAAAACATAGAAAATAATTTTTCAAAATTGGTCTTAATCTGATCGAATGTTTCCGTAAACAGCTTGCGAGCTTCCTGATCAATTTTTTGAATTGTTTCCCTTAAATTTTCTTCCGATTCAATCAGATCTTCTTTTTGTTCCGATAATAATTCGAGACGTTCTGTTTCTACTTCATGTTCATCTTTTACAGCCATGTTGATGGGGCCGATATTTTCGATACTACGGTTTATTTTTTCAACTCGTTCCTCAAGGGCTAATGAGGATTCTTCTACATTCAGATTTTTAGGTATTGATGAATTATAACGATCTTTTATTCGTTCAATAACCAATTTAATTTTCTGATCAAAATCTGTGACGTCCAATTCTGCAGATTTTAATTCGTCCAGTAGATTTTCACGACTGTGCTGTTCTTCGCGAATTTTTGCTTGAATGATTTCAATCTCACCGTACGTTTCCTGGTATGTTTCTTTTTTCAAATCAAGAATCGAACGTTTTTTACTTACAATTGCATTCGCTTTTACCAATTCTTTTTCACACGATTCAATTTTATTATTTAATTCTTTCTGCTTTGTCTGCAAACTTTTTATTTCACTGCCAATTTCATTTTGCCTACCCGTCAATTCAGTCACAGAATCATCCGCTGTCCGTTTTTGAAACACGATATTATCACGCTGGTTTTCCAGGTTGAGAACTTCAATTCGTAAATCTTGAACATGTTGGTGAAATTCATCACGTTTTTTACGAACAGCCATAAGTTCATTGTTTGCTTGGGTGAGATCATTTGCAAGTTTTGCAAGAATTTTTTCACCTTTTTCAGCGGTTGGAGATATTTTTTTCAACGAAGCTTTCAAAGATGTAATTGTTGCAGATGTTTCATCCATATCATCCGAAAGTGTTTTCAATAATTCAAGATGCTGTTCGTTCCGAACTTTATATTGCAAACCATCATTTTCAAAAACCGAAACATCCACCTTTAGTTTATCAACAGATGTTTCAATATTGCTCTGTTCTGAAATGAAATTTGTTAAGCTTTCAGCAATGTCATTTAAATCATTTTGGACAGACGATTGCGTTTTTTCATTTTCCTGCAACTGTTGTTTTAAAGCATCCAATTTCTCTTGACGCCCTACAAGTCCTTTACCCTTTTTTCCTTGCTTTAAGATCATGTTTGATCCGGAATAAGTTCCTTCCATATCCACAAGATCCCACCCGGCGAGTTTCGAATCTTGAAGTGCTTTGGATAAATCATTTACGATTAACACATTTCCCAACAGAACGTTTACAAGTGGAGTGTACTTTTTATCCGCTTTTATACAATCAAGAGCTCTGGTTACGATATGATTACTTTTGGGCGTACTCTTCATTTTTGAATTTAAAACTGACAATTCTTTTAATGGCAACATGGAAGCACTTCCATGTTTTTGATTTTTGAGAATTTGCAGTGTTTCAAAAGCGGTTGCTCTATCATTTGCAATCAAACATCCAGCCGTTGAACCAAGAACATTTTCAATGAGTGGCTGATATTTTTTATCAACATCAAGCAATTCTGCCAAAACACCATGGACACCGGAAAAATCTTTAGAATTATTTAATACATATTTAACACCCCCGGCAAATCCTTCTTTCGATTCCAATAAATTTTCATAAAACTGGATTTGGTTTTGAAGCCCCTCCTGCTTTGCATCCAAGCTGTGCTGATTGCGAACGGCTTCATGTTCATCCAATTTCAATGTCTGAACTTGTGATTTTACTTTTTCCAGTTTTTCAAGAGTTTGTTCAACTTGTTGTTGGAGGCCAGTCAGCTTTTTTTCTTTTTCCTTAAATTCTTTTTCTGAAACGGTAATAGTTTGTTTTAAACTCTTTTCCCGTGTTATTAATTCTTCCAGTTGTGTTTCTTTATCCCCAAGCATATCTTCAGTGCGTTTGAAGAGTGATTCCTGGTCAGCCAGTTTTCGTTGCTCGTCCCAGCGTTTATTCTGCAGCGCATCTACAGTGGATTGGGCTTCTTTGTATTTTTTATCGATGGATTCAAATGCAACTTTTTCCTTTTTATAAACAGCTAATTGATCATCGATTTGCGGTAAAAGTTTTTTGGCTTCTTTATCATAATCATCAATATGTTTTTTCAATTGAGCAATACGGTTTTCGTTTGCAGCTTTTTCTCGATCCAATCTCTCAACGGTTGATTCAGCGCTCCGACGTTGTTCAGTTGCCACCAATACATCACGCTGCAACGTATCTCTCGTTTCTTCAGCAGTAGAAATATCTGTACGCATTTCATCCAGTTCATTTTGCTGTTTTCGATAAACTGACTTTAAATTATCCAGTTCTTTTTCATGGATAGATGTTTCAGTTGCAGTGGATTCACGGAGATGTTTGAAGTCCTGGATTTTTTTTCTTAAGGGTGTGGCGGCTTCTTCAAATTCTTTTATTTTTATAAATGCCAACGCAATTTCACGCTGTTGAAGTTCGGCAGATAATTTTTCGTGTCGCTCGAATCGTTTGAGCTGTAACGCCAATGCTTTGACTTTCGCTTCCACTTCAACAATAATATCTTGCACCCGTTCTAAATCTGTGCGGACTCCTTCAAATTTGCGCAATGCTGACTTGCGCTGGTGTTTGTATTTATTAATCCCGGCCGCTTCTTCAAACATTCGTTTGCGGTCATCGGTCGTTTCAGAGAGAATCTGTTCAATCATCTTCAGTTCGATGACCGAATAGGCATCGGCTCCCATGCCCGTATCGATGAAAAGGTCTTGAATGTCCTTTAAGCGGCACGGTGTACGATTGATAAAATATTCGCTATCGCCGTTTCGAAATACGCGACGCCCGATCTCAACATCGTTATACTCCAAGGGCAGTTTACCTTTATTATTATGGACGGTGAGAGACACTTCGCAAACACTTAAGGGTTTCGCCGTATCGGCACCGCTAAAAATAACATCCTCCATTTTTCCGCTTCGGAGAACGCTGTATTTCTGCTCGCCCAGAACCCAGCGAATGGCATCGACAATGTTTGTTTTTCCGCAGCCGTTGGGACCAACGATTGCTGTAATTCCTTCGCCAAATTTTAGGTTGTCCTTTTTGGCAAAGGATTTAAATCCGTGGATGTTTAGATCTGATATATACACTTATTGCTGGTTTGGCTGATTTGTGGTGGAGGAATTTATATATTTTTAGAGGAGAATGCTACATTTAACCCGGCGGCCAATTCATCTGTCGTCCGCCTAATAAATGGAGATGAATATGATACACAGCCTGCCCGCCATCCCGGTTGCAATTAAACACTGTGCGATAACCCGAGTCTGCAATTCCCTCCTGTTCTGCAATTTCTTTCGCGGTTAGCATTATTTCACCCACAAGTGTTTTATGTGATACATTCAAATCATTCGTTGTAGTAATATGTTCCTTGGGTATTATGAGAATATGTGTGGGCGCTTTGGGATCAATATCCCGGAAAGCAAAAATTTTATCATTCTCAAACACCTTGTCCGAAGGAATTTCTCCCGCTATTATTTTGCAAAAAAGACAATTATTCATATGATCTCTCCATACCTTTTTATTAACGATCTCACACTAATTACCAATTACCAGTTACCATTAACCACTCACCATCTTCCATCAAATATGTTCTATAATATTCAACGCTGTCATAACCGCAGTCTCTGTCCGCAAACGCCTGTTGCCCAAAGAAACGATTGGAATATTATTTTCTTTAATCTCTGCTATTTCATTTTCAGAAAAGTCCCCTTCCGGGCCAATCAACAAGGTAACTTCATTGGGCTGAACATCTTTTTGCCAAGAAGCTAAGGATTGCTCACCATGGCTGTTCAGGCAAACAATGTGTCCTACAGCATTATTCAAATATTGATTTAAAGATATTGGTACATGGACAACCGGGAAGCAACTGCGTCCGCATTGTTTTGCAGCCGTCTTGACTATTTTTTGTGATCGTTTCATATTCAATAATTTTTTTACACATCTGTCCAACAACAATGGTGTGATGGACACAGCACCGCATTCCACAGCTTTTTCCAAAAGCCATTCAAACCGATCTCGTTTGATAAGTCCAACTGCAATATGCATTTTTACATTTGTTTCAGAAAAACCCGGGGATTCTGCAATGATTTCACCGGAGACTTCCTGACCATTTTGTTTTATGATTCCCTTGTATGCAGTACCCAATCCATCCAGTAACCAGATTTCATCATCGACTTTTAAGCGTAAAACATTAAATGCATGATGTGTTTCTTCTGCATCAAGAGTGAAGCTGTTTTTCCTAATATTATGGGGAGAAATATAAAAGAAGTATTCGTCGGCCATTAGCGCAGCCAATTAAACCCAATTTGGATTATAGCACCATTATAATGTTTTTCACCGTCGACGACACCATTCATAGGCAGTATATCCAAACCGGCGCCTGCAGATACCATCATTCCATTAACCATTAAAAAATCAATTCCTACACCGGCGTAGCCACCAAAGGACCAAAGCCCCTTCGATTTCCCCCAACGAGTAGAAAATTTATCACTTTCAGCGCCATCAATGGTTAATACTGGACCAAATTGCACCGTTACAAATGGAGCAAAATTATTGGCAATTTTATCTGCAAAAGGAAAATATTTTCCACCACCAAACAAGGGAACAATTAATACATATTTATCCCCAACGGATCGGTATTGTCCGGTATAATAATCGTAAACCATTAATTGTTCATCACCTTTTACATCAAAAATACTGCCATGAAAAAGCCACTGCAAATTAGATGATGATCGCCATGACTGATGAAAAAATACGCCTGTGCCCTGCTCACCTACTTGCAATCCGAAGCCCTTGAATCCTTCAACGGCTGAAAGAGCTGCTATAAAGAGGAAACTAATGAGAAGAATCTTCGCATTTAACTTTGCGGACGTTTTTAACTTTTGCAAAGTGTACATTTTTGTTTTCATATTTCTATTACCACTTTTCCAAACTGTTCACTGTGTTCCAGATATTCATGCCCAACTGCTATATCATCCAAGGAAAATGTTTTATCAACACGAGGTTCTAATTGCCCATCTTCAACACGTTTGATAACCTGAGTAAATGCATCTGCATTTCCCATGGTGGATCCTAATACTGTCTGTTGCTTGAAAAATAAATGCCGCAGATCGATGGTCGCTTTTGGGCCCGTTGTGGCACCGCAGGTTACAACTCGCCCGCCTTTGTTCAATACATTCATGGACACATCCCACGTCGCTGAACCCACATGTTCAAATACAACATCTACTTTACCGCAAAACGTTTTGATTTCTTCAGCAACATTATCTTTATAATGATGAATGACCTTATCTGCTCCAAGTTCATTTGCGAATGCGCATTTTTCATCGGATCCGGCTGTGGCAATCACATTGCACCCAATGATTTTTGCAATCTGAACCGCCATGTGTCCCACACCGGAACCGGCACCCCAAACAAGTACATTTTCGCCCGGTTGAATTTTTGCCCGATTAACAAGCATTTGATACGCTGTTTGTCCAACCAATGGAAAAGCGGCTGCTTCTGCAAAGGAAATATTATCCGGTTTTGGCTCTACAAATTTTTCATCCAGTACAATAAATTCACAATTAGTTCCATCCGTTGATTCGCCGCGGATACCCATTTTTTCACATAGATTTTCATTTCCGGATTGACAGTTACGACACTCACTGCAATACACCAACGGTTGCACGATGACAGGATCGCCGATGCTAAATTTGTCTGCATTTTCACCAAGTTGATATATTTCACCGGCGCCGTCACTACCCATTATCAACGGCAGTGGTACACCGGGAATTCCTTTGCGAACCCAAATATCGAGATGATTTAAGGCTGATGTTTTTAACCGGATGCACACCTGGCCCGCTTTGGGTTCGGGTGCGGGAATATCTTCAACTCGCAAAACATCAGTTCCACCATGTTCATGAATGCGGACTGATTTCATTTATCTTTTGAACACAGTATTTTATCGAGACTGAAGTCACCGGCGCCTGCCAGCATAATTGCAGCACTTGCAAACGCATAAATCAGTGCCATCTCCGGACTTCCTTTTCCAGTCGTGATATGCATGTTTGCACCCACCAGCATGGTAATCATTAATAATCCGGCGCCGATGCGGGTACCTAAACCTAATCCAATCATGATTGCGCCTATGGATTCTGAAAATGCAGCCATAAATCCCCAAAAGACCGGTATAAATGTGATACCTAAATGCTGCATTCCAAAAGTTCCTAACCCTTCCCAGCGTTCGGGACCGCCGGTGAGCTTATCCCAGCCATGATTTGTCAAAATCAAATAACCAATTCCGATTCTTAAAACGAGTAAACCGTAGTCACGGCACGTACTGCAATCCTTAAATAAGATTGACACATATTTATTCATCATCAATATCCTTATATTCGGCATCTTGGATGTCCATATTCTGATAATCCGTTTTTACTTTTTTTGGCGGATTCTTTTGCACCAAACGGATATTTTTTATAAACCTGTAACCGGCAAAAACCAACACCAATATTAATAATGTTTTAAACATGAATTAGGGTGAAACGGGATTAAAAAACTTTGTTCCTGACACGGGCTGGCGGATGTAATTGATCACTTCATCCAGGTCTTGCTGGTTATTAACAAAGTCTATATTATTGGTATTAATGATCACTAAAGGTGTATCCTGATAACGGAAAAAATATTCGGTATAAAGTTGGTTCAAGGCATCAATATATTCTTCCGATATATTTTTTTCCATGTCACGACCTCGTCCGGCGATATTGCGCATAAGCGTATCTGTATCCGCCTGTAAATAAATCACAAGGTCAGGATTAATCACATTCTTTTCCAACAGGTTAGCGACTGTGTCATATAATGACATTTCTTTTTCATCCAAATTCAGGGATGCAAATAACCTGTCTTTTACAAACATATAGTCAGCAATAAGAAGGTTATGAAACATGTCCACCTGGCGTAATTCCTGTTGCTGCTGATAGCGCTGTAATAAAAAATAAAGCTGTGTCTGGAATGCATAGCGCTCCGGTTCTTCATAAAAATCAGACAAAAATGGATTGCCTCCAAATCCTTCAAGTATGAGTCGTGCGCCCAGGCGTTCAGAAAGTAAATTCGCCAAGCTGGTTTTACCTACACCAATGGGGCCTTCGATGGCTACATAGTACAAATTTCTCATGCGTTTTTTTCCATAACGTGTTTAATCACATTGGAAGGATCCGGACACATGTTTAATAATTCTGTTACTGTCATATTAAATACCGGCACCTTGAATTCTGGAGCAAGTTCAGCCCATGGTACCAATACAAATTTACGATTTGCCAAGTCAGAATGGGGAATGGTTAATTGTTCTGTTTCTAAAAATGAATTCCCGTAAGTCAGTATATCAATATCGATGGTTCGCGGCGAATTTTTTTCTCGTTTTTCCGGACGACCCAGTAATTTTTCCACATTTCGACAGGCGTCAAATAAATCAAATGAGGAAAAGTCTGTTTCATAAGATACAACAGCGTTCAAAAATTCCGGTTGATCTAAATTGAATAACGGCGGACAATTATAAAAAGAAGAACTTTCTATTTTATTTATTTCATTATAAGTAGATAGGGCTGTAATCGCACCGGCTAGATTCGATTCACGATCACCTAGATTTGAACCCAATGATAAAAATCCGGATTCAGGCATCGTTTTCTTTTTTACGGGAAATTTCCACTTCGACTGTATCCAGCATTCCGTTGATAGGCGCATGAGGTTTACGTACGCGCACAGTTATTTCTGAAACAGAAAATTGAGCAAGAATTTCTATGGCAATAGAATTAGCCAAGGATTCAATTAAATAATAGTTGTCATTTTTTACACAATTGTCCACAGTTTTATAAATAGCTTCATAATCAATGGTTGATTCAAGGTTATCTGAAGCAAAAGCTTCTTGAAGATTTGTCTTCATTTCAACATCCACTTCAAATTTTCCACCCAAGTGTTTTTCTGATTCACTAACACCGTGGTAGCCATAAAACTGCATGTTCTTTAAACGAATGATACCCATGAGAAAAATAAAGTTACTTCCCGTAATGTTCTTTAGTCAACGTATAGAAATAAAAAAGCCCTCCCGAATTTTCAGGAGGGCTTTTTAGTTTGATGATTGGAATTACATCATTCCACCCATGCCACCCATTCCGGGATCACCCATTGGAGGCATTGGCGGATCCTTTTCAGGGATCTCTGTTACAGCAGCTTCTGTGATGAGAATCATACCGGCTATTGAGCAGGCATTTTCCACAGCCACGCGAGCAACTTTAGTTGGATCAATGATTCCGGCTTTGAACATATCCACATAACTTTCATCACGGGCATCAAAACCATACGCACCTTTATTATCACGTACATTTTGTACGACAATAGAAGCTTCAGCACCAGCATTTTCGCAAATCTGGCGAATGGGAGCTTCAAGAGCACGACGTAAAATGTCGACACCTACAGATTGTCCGCCTTCAAGCTTCAATTTATCCAGCGCATCCTGTGCTCTCAAAAGAGCGACACCACCACCGGGAATAATTCCTTCTTCCACTGCGGCGCGAGTTGCATGAAGAGCATCTTCTACGCGTGCTTTCTTTTCTTTCATTTCCACTTCAGTAGCAGCACCCACATTGATAACAGCAACACCGCCGGAAAGCTTAGCCAGGCGTTCCTGGAGCTTTTCGCGATCGTAATCGGAGGATGTTTTATCAATCTGAACTTTGATCTCATTGATACGAGCCATAATGGCATCTTTCGTACCGCCGCCATCAACGATAGTTGAATCATCTTTATCAGACACAATTCGTTTGGCAGTTCCGAGATATTCAAGTGTAGCATTTTCCAGTTTATAACCGGCATCTTCAGAGATAACTGTTCCACCCGTTAATACAGCAATATCTTCCAGCATCGCTTTACGACGATCACCAAATCCAGGTGCTTTCACTGCCAATACTTTAAACGTACCACGCAATTTATTCACCACGAGAGTTGCCAGAGCTTCGCCTTCAACATCTTCTGCGATAATCATGATTTGCTTACCAGTCTGAACTACTTTTTCCAATAAAGGAAGCAAGTCTTTCATATTGCTGAGCTTTTTATCATAGATCAGGATATAAGCATCTTCCATTTCCGCTTCCATGGATTCAGAATTGGTCACGAAATAAGGTGAGAGATATCCACGGTCAAACTGCATACCTTCCACGAATTCGAGGAATGTTTCTGCTGTTTTGCTTTCTTCCACTGTAATCACACCATCTTTACCGACTTTATCCATGGCTTCGGCGATTTTTTCGCCGATCTCACGATCATCGTTAGCTGAAATGGTGGCGACATTTGCGATCTGTTCGCTATCGGGAAGATCCTTACTTTGTGATTGTAAAGCTTCAACGACTGTATCACGACCGGCATCAATACCACGTTTAATAGACATGGGGTTCGCACCGGCTGTCACATTTTTCAACCCTTCAGCCACGAGTGCTTGAGCCAAAACGGTGGCAGTGGTTGTACCGTCACCTGCAATGTCAGATGTCTTGGAAGCAACTTCCTTGACCATCTGGGCACCGACGTTTTCCAGTTTATCTGCAACTTCAACTTCCTTGGCAACCGTTACACCATCCTTGGTGACAGTGGGAGCGCCAAATTTCTTTTCAATAACGACGTTGCGACCTTTAGGTCCCAGTGTGACTTTTACGGCATCAGCCAGTTGGTCTACACCGGATTTTAGGGCGTTACGCGCTTCAAGACTATATGTAATTTCTTTAGCCATTGCTTCTATCCTCCTTACAGAATAGCGAGAATATCACTCTCGCGCATGATTAAATATTCTTTTCCGTCATGGGTGACTTCGGATCCGGAATATTTTCCGTATAACACTTTGTCACCTGCTTTAACAGTCATTTCAACAATTGTACCGGCATCGCTGGCTTTGCCAGGACCGACTGCTGCAACTGTTCCTTGTTGAGGCTTTTCCTGTGCTGTGTCCGGAAGAATAATACCGCCAGAAGATTTTTCCTCTGCGGCAGCAGCTTCCACCACGACACGGTCAGCCAGTGGTTTGATGTTTAGAGCCATCATTTAACTCCTATTTTTATGTTGTTGTTATTATGTATTGTTTGTCTTCCAGTAGAATGCCTTTAGGCAGCGCGGAAATTATATGTTATTTAAGATTGAATACAATACTTTTTAGCACTCTTTGATTAGAGTGCTAAATCACTTCCCTGTACTGCCGAAGCCTCCACTTCCTCTGGTCGTATCGGATAATTCATCGA
>JACNLB010000101.1 GCA_014381755.1 Fidelibacterota bacterium
GGTGGGCGATGAGAGATTTGAACTCCCGACTTCCTCCTTGTAAGGGAGGCACTCTGACCAGCTGAGTTAATCGCCCTTTTTTAATAAACATTTTTTGAACGAAGCTGGTTTTTGCCAGCTGCCTGCCCCGCACACCGTAACAAAGTGCAGGTGTCGGGAAGTTAATCGCCCTTTTTTAATAAACATTTTTTGAACGAAGCTGGTTTTTGCCAGCTGCCTGCCCCGCACACCGTAACAAAGTGCAGGTGTCGGGAAGTTAATCGCCCTTTTTTAATAAACATTTTTTGAACGAAGCTGGTTTTTGCCAGCTGCCTGCCCCGCACACCGTAACAAAGTGCAGGTGTCGGGAAGTTAATCGCCCTTTTTTAATAAACATTTTTTGAACGAAGCTGGTTTTTGCCAGCTGCCCCGCCTATGTTCCTCCGGCGGGCAGGCTGTCCGCCGTAATTGCCTTTGCAATGTAGGCGGAAGTTAATCGCCCAAAAACGGTTGCGAAATTATGATGCTTTTTTTGTTTTAGAACTTTTTTTCTTTACAGTCTTTTTCTTACGACCATTCGTACCCGGTAATGCTACATCAATCACATCCATCATTTCTTTTGCAAAATGGAATGTTAGATCTTTTTTGATATGATCAGGGATTTCTTCAAGATCCTTTTTATTATGATCCGGTAGAATGATGGTTTTTATTCCTGATCTGTGGGCAGCGGTTACTTTTTCTTTAACACCGCCAATGGGTAAGACATTTCCTCGCAATGTAATTTCACCTGTCATTGCAACTCTATTTTCCACAGATTTTCCAGTTAATAATGATAAGATTGATGTAAACATACCCACACCGGCTGAGGGACCATCTTTTGGAATCGCTCCGGCCGGTACATGAACATGAATATCCGTTTTTTCATGAAAGTCATCTTCAAGACCCAAAATGTCTGTGTGGGAACGAATATAAGTTAACGCTGCAGTTGCAGATTCTTTCATCACATCACCAAGTTGTCCGGTCAATGTTAAATTCCCTTTTCCTTTCATTTTAGAGGATTCGATAAAAAGTATATCGCCTCCTGCGGCTGTCCAGGCCAGACCTGTTACTACTCCTGGTTTTGTTGTTCGTTCAGCAATTTCTGAATAAAAACGCGGTGCACCTAAATAGCCTAATACTTTCTTCTTTGACAGGTTTGTTTTTTTAGTTTTCTTATCAACTTTTTCCCGGGCAACTTTTCTGAGCACATTCGCTATCTCCCGTTCAAGGTTTCGTACACCGGCTTCACGGGTATATGAACGGATTAATTCCTTTACAGATGTATCATCGAATCCAACTTCCTTTTTAGTCAGCCCGTTTTCTTCGATCTGCTTGGGAATCAAGTGTCGCTCGGCTATCTTTAATTTTTCATCTTCGATATATCCACTGAATTCCAATATTTCCATCCTGTCTTTCAGTGCCGGAGGAATTGGGTCCTGGTAATTAGCCGTGGCAATAAACATAACTTTGCTCAAATCAAAGTCCACTTCCAAGTAATGATCGCTGAATGTGTTATTTTGCTCCGGATCCAGTACTTCCAAAAGAGCGGAAGAAGGATCGCCACGGAAATCCATACCCAGTTTATCAATCTCATCCAGCATAAATACCGGATTATTTTTACCACATTTTTTCAACGATTGAATGATTCGTCCCGGTAAAGCACCGATATATGTTCTACGGTGGCCGCGTATTTCAGCTTCATCCCGCACACCACCCAGGGAAATACGGATGAATTCCCGTCCCATTGAGCGGGCAATGGATTTTCCCAAAGATGTTTTACCCACTCCCGGAGGTCCGGCAAAACAAAGAATTGGACCACGAATAGCGCCGTTTGGATCTTTTTTCTGTTTAAGGGCCCGAACAGCTAAATATTCCAAAATCCGTTCTTTTACCTTATCCAGTCCATAATGATCCTCATCCAAAATTTTATGGGCTTTTTTTACGTCTACGGTTTCCTTAGACGATTTAGACCAAGGCAAATCAGCCAACCATTCAATGTAAGTTCGTGCAACAGAATATTCCGGGGATTGAGTGGGTATATTGGACAAACGGTCCAATTCCTTCAAAGCAACTTTTTCCGCATCTTCAGACATTTTTGCATCTTTGACTTTTGTTTCCAATTCAGAGAGTTCTACTGACCCTTCATCTTCACCTAATTCTTTCTTGATGGCTTTCATTTGCTCTCGCAGATAATATTCACGCTGAGTTTTAGAAATTTCATCATGGACTTCAGTTTGAATTTCCTCACCCAGTTTTATTCGCTGTATTTCTCTGGCTAAAACTGCGATAGATTTTTCTACACGTGCTTTAACATCGAGCTCTTCTAATATGTCTTGTTTTTCAGAATTGGAAACTGTTAAAAGTGATATGGCCCTGTCAGCAAGACGTGCCGGTTTTTGAATGTTTGACAGCATGCCCGAATGTTCTTCAGTTAAATTGGGAGCTACTTGAATCAGTTCTGAAAAAGTACTGCGAAGATTTTTAACCAATGCATCCAGTTCAATATCAGACTCTTCCACATCTTTAACGCGGGAAATTTTGGCAATATAATAGGGGTCATTGTCTACGTAATCCAGCATTTTAACCCGTTCTACTCCCTGAACGATGGCTGATTTACTGTTATCAGGCATATCAAAAACTTTTAATACAACTGCCAGAGTTCCAAACGCATATAAATCTTCAGGTTTAGGATCTTCAATAGACCCATCTTCCTGCGCCACAACGACGATGTGCTTTCCCTGGGGAGATAAGTCGTTAATCAATTTTAAGGATTTTTCCCTGCCAACATAAATGGGAATAACCTGCTGTGGAAACAGGACAGTATTCCTTAAGGGCATTACCGGATATTCTTCCGTTTTTTGCTTTAGTTCTTCAGCCATTGATAATCCTTTTTAAATATTTGTATTAATTTAATCAAAAAACATGCCATTGTACTCATTATGCATATGTGGCAGACTTAATAAGCCCCATCGTCACATAGTCCTCGAAGGTAATAAATGGCAAGAAACACAATCCGGACGAAATTCATGGAGAATTTTAGGAACCAAGCCAATTCCAGGGATTGTCATCTCTTGCTTATGGCACTTCAAACAAGATTTTTCATCTACATATTTTTGATGAGGACCATCCTCCTGATCTATGAAAAGATCGGATAATTGGGGAGGAATTTTACCATCAACCATCACAACGCCATCCTTTTTAACAATGTTTGGTTCAATGGTTTTATTAAAGTCTTGTTTTGTATATGCACTAACTGCCAAAAGTATTCCAGCTATTGCAACCAAACTAAAAACAAATGTTTTATTCATTTAAATCAATACTCCACTTAAACGTGCCTGTTCATCAGCATGGTATGAACTTCGCACCAATGGCCCTGATTCAACAACACTAAATCCCATGTCTAATCCTATTTTTCTATATTCATCAAATTCTTCATTTCCAACATACCTGTCCACAGGTAAATGTTTTTGAGTTGGTTGTAAATATTGACCAATGGTGAATATCTTCACACCAATTTCAACAACCTCATGCATTGTAGCAACGACTTCATCCATTGTTTCTCCCAAGCCAACCATTATGCCCGTTTTTGTCAATAAACCATAATCAACGGACTGCTGTAATACATTCAAACTTCGCTGCCAATTTGCTTGGGACCTAACGTGTTTGCTTATTCGCTCAACACATTCCACATTGTGAGAAAATATTTCCGGTTCTGCTGCAAACACTTTTTCCAGAGCAGGAAAGAATCCCTGGAAATCCGGCGTTAAAACTTCCACAGAGCAGGATGGGGCATACGTATGAATTGTTTCGATTGTTTCAGCCCAAATTTCTGCACCAAAATCATCTTTCAGATCGTCTCTATCTACCGAAGTGATGACCACATGACGTAATTTCATTTTCTTTACTGCCAAGGCAGTTCGAGTTGGTTCCAACGGATCATTCCAAGTTGGACGTCCTGTTTTCACTGAACAAAATCCACAGGCACGCGTACAGGTATCCCCCAGAATCATAAGTGTGGCTGTTCCCCGATCCCAACATTCATAAATATTCGGACAGCGCGCTTCTTCGCAGACAGTGTTGAGATTATTTGTCTGTACAATACTATCTACAAATCTATAGCCATCACCGATATGTAAACGAATTTTGGGTTTTCTTATTTTCAGTTCTTGAATACCTTCCATCAGAACAAATTCTCCAGATCCATATTTTCAAGATTTTTTTGGACTGTTTCAATAAATTTTGCACCGCCGGTTCCATCAATCAAACGATGATCAAAGCCAAGTGACAAATACATCATACTCCGAATTCCGATTGAATCACCCTGCTCTGTTTCGATGACAATTGGTTTTTTCTTGATAGTACCCACGCCTAAAATGCCAACATTCGGCTGGTTAATGATGGGTGTTCCTATTGATACATTAAACATACCATAATTCGAAATGGAAAATGTCGAACCTGAAAGTTCTTCCGGATTGATTTTTTTACTTCTGGCACGAACAGCTAAATCACGCACTTTTCTACACAGTCCTAGAAAATTTAATTCTTCACATTGTGAAATGACGGGAACCATTAAACCACCTCCTACAGCTACAGCTAATCCAATATTCACATTTTTCTTGTGAATGATGGTTGTCCCATCCAGTGAACTGTTCATATCAGGGAAAGCCTGCAATGCTCGAACACAAGCATACACAATGAAAGGTGTATAGGTTAAAGAAAAGCCTTCTTGTGCGTTGAAGTTCACTTCATTTGCAGCAACGTATTGAACAATATGAGTCATATCCACTTCAATCATCAGATGGACATGGGCTGATGTATCCAAACTCATACGCATATGATCGGCGATAGATTTACGCATTTTGTTCATTTCAACACGTTTATCAGAAAGCTGTGAAACCGAAGAAGCAGGAGAAAAATCTTTAGGTGCAGACGATCGTTGTTCAAGATAAGCAAGAAGATCTTTCTTTGTGACTCGGGCGTTTTTACCTGAACCAACAATCCTTGCCAGTTCTTCCTGGCTTATACCTTCCTTATGGGCAATAGAATTAACAACGGGTGTATAATACGTTTTCTCTGAGGAAGGTGCAGCAGGTTTCGATATTTTCTTTGCTGAAACAGGTGGATCAGATTGTGGCGTAGGTTCAGATTCTTTCTCCGGTTCAATTTTCGGCGCAGATTTAGTTGCGCCGGTATCATCCGTTTCGATACGGGCAATAACATTGCCCACATCAATCACATCATTGGGTTTTGCTAAAATTTCTGTAAGGGTGCCACTATTGGGTGAAGGAATCTCCGAATCGACTTTATCGGTTCCAATTTCCAACAAAATTTCATCCGCTTCGATTGTATCGCCCACTTTTTTCCGCCATTCCAGAATTGTCCCTTCTGTAATCGATTCACCCATTTTGGGCATGACAACATCAACAACCATGATCAATACTCCAACAATTCTGTTAATGCCGCTACAATATCAGCAGTCTGGGGCAAAATTTTCTCTTCCAAAAACCAGTTATATGGAACCGGCGAATCTTTTGCAGCAACACGTTTGATGGGTCCGTCAAGTAATTCAAAAAATTCATCTGCAATGATGGCTGATATTTCAGCTCCGGGTCCATTGGTAAGATTATCTTCATATACAACCATCGCTTTTCCTGTCTTATCCAGCGACGTTCGAATCGAATCCTTATCCAGAGGGTTTAAGGTACGGAGGTCAATTATTTCTACAGCTCCCACTGCATCACACGCTTTTACAGCTTCTATGGATTTTTGGACCATGGCACCCCACGTAATGAGTGTAACCTGATCGCCATCCTGAACCACCCTTGCTTTACCAAAAGGCAGAACATAATTTTTATCCGGCTCAACAGTCGTACAATAACCTTGGCGATACAATCCTTTATGTTCCATAAACAAAACAGGATCATCCATCCGGCAAGCAGCCTTCAGCAATCCTTTCGCATCTGCAGCATTAGAAGGATAAGCAATATATAAACCCGGAAGATGGATAAAATAGCCATCTATAGATTGACTGTGACACGGCCCACCGTGAATATATCCTCCCACAGTTACACGAATGACCATTGGGCAACTCCAAGCATTATTGGATCTGTATCGCATGGTAACAACTTCATTTCTGATTTGCATCATTCCGTACCAAATATAATCCCCAAATTGTATTTCAACAACCGGCTTCCAACCGGCAACAGCCATGCCCACGGCTGTGCCGATAATAGATGATTCTGCTAAGGGAGAATTGAATACTCTTTCTTTTCCAAATGTATCTGAAAGTCCTTTCGTTGCAGTAAAAACGCCGCCTTTTGGATCAGCAATATCCTGTCCGAATATGACCATTTTTTCATTCGTTTTCATTTCTTCTGCCAACGCATGGTTTATGGCATCAACTATGACAATTTTATCCGAGACTTTTTTTATGTTCGTTTCTTTTAATTGATTGTTACTTGAATAAATATGATCCAAAGCTGTTTCAATATCAGGATGGTCTTGCTGTTCAGCCCATTCTGCATCATCTGTAATTTGTTTAAAAACCTCTTTTTTAATCTTATCAAAATCTTTTTGATTAATCGTTCCTGCATCCGTGCACATTTTTTCAAATTTCGTTATTGGATCTTTGGAAATGTCGACAGATAGTTCATCTTCTGTTCTGTATTTACGCTGATCATCTGAAGAAGAATGTGGCATTAATCGTACCACATGACTTACTATGACTGATGGACCTTTTCCTTTCCGTGCTCGTTCAGCCGCTTTTTTAAATGCCAGATGAGTTTCAAAGAAATCTGTACCGTCTACATCAAAGCGGGCCAAATTATGATAACCGGAAACCATGGAATAAATAGATCCTCCAGCCGTTTGCTCTGAAATATGGACACTGATAGCATATTCATTGTTTTCAATGTGAAAAATAACAGGTGCTTTTTTCCGGCTTGACCAGTTCAACGCTTCATGGAAATCCCCTTGGCTGGTTGTTCCTTCGCCGCTGGAAACGTATACGATTTCTTTGGATTCTTCCCATTTACGCGTTATGGCTGTTCCAACACTTTGCAGATATTGTGTTCCTGTGGGACTGGATTGACTAACTATGCGCAGTGCTTTATGACCATAATGATGGGGCATCTGACGTCCCCCGGAGTTCGGATCTGCTTCCCGGGCAAGAAAAGAGAGCAATTGTTCTCGTGTTGTCATTCCCAAACCCAAACAATACGCACTATCCCGATAATAAGGGTAAGACCAATCTTTACCCGGCCGTATTACTTTAGCAGCGGCTAATTGTGCAGCTTCATGACCGGAAGCACCCATATGGAAAAAGCTTTTACCTTGTTTTAGCATGATCAGCATTTTCTCATCCAATCGGCGGGCTGTCACCATATTCCGATAGACTTCCAGCAATTCCTTTTTCATGAAACCGTGTAAACGTGCCATCAGTTCACCGGGGTTTGATGTGAGTTAAAAACATTTTCGAACTGTTGAATAAGTACCTGCTTCACTTCATCCATATCAATTTCTTTACCTAATACTTTTTCCATGGATGTTACACCATATTCAAAGATTCCGCAGGGAATAATGCTGTCGTAATAATGAAGTTGTGTATTCACATTTAATGAAAATCCGTGCATGGTTACCCATCGTGATATACGCACGCCTAAAGCAGCAATCTTTTCATCTTTTACCCATACACCTGTGAGACCTTCTTTGCAATTTGCTGCAATGCTAAAGTGTTTGAGTGTATTAATAATGATGTCTTCCAGTGAACGCATGAACCAACTGATGCTCAACGTGTAGTTGTGCAGGTCAATGATGGGATAGCCCACCAGTTGTCCCGGACCGTGAAAGGTAATGTCTCCGCCCCGCTCAATATGAAAGACCTTTACATCATTGGGGTAATTTTGCAATAGATGATTTTCATTGGCATTTTTACCCATTGTATACACGGGTTCATGTTCCACTAATAATATTGAATCTTCAATTTCATTATTAATGCGTTTAAACTGCATTGCTTTCTGTAAATCCCACACTTCCTGATAATTTTGCTTGCCCAAGTCCTTAACTGACAAACCTTTCAAAGGTTCAAGATCTTGGACAATCGCGGGTTGTTCCATTATTGATGCACTCCCTGCCCCATTGCATCTAGAGCCGCTTCCATAACTGCTTCCGACAATGTTGGATGTGCATGGACTGTGGTTGCCAATTCATGCCAGGTGGATTCTAATGCTTTTGCCATTCCCAATTCAGCGATCATTTCCGTCGCTTCCGAACCAATAATATGGGCACCAAGTAATTCACCATATTTGCTATCAAAAACAAGTTTTACAAATCCGGCTGTTGATCCTGCTGCCATGGCTTTACCACTGGCTTTAAAATCAAATTTTCCAATCGTTACATCATAGCCTTTTTCTTTGGCGGTTGATTCTGTCAAGCCGATAGATGCAACTTGGGGCTGGCAATACGTACATCCGGGAATATTTGAATAATCAACCGGAGTAGTATCATGACCGGCAGCATGTTCTGCAGCTACATGACCTTGAGCAGATGCAACGTGAGCCAGCCATGGCGGTCCAGTCACATCACCAATGGCATAAATTTTCGGCACGGATGTTTGATTAAATTCATTTATTGTAATGGCTCCCTTTTCTGTTGCAACACCCATATCTTCAAGTCCAATTCCTTCGATATTTCCTGTTACTCCGATTGCCACTAATGCGATATCGCCTTCAATTGTTTCTTTTTTCCCTTTTCGTTCCAAGTGAACGTTTACCTTTGTTTTAAGAGCATCTATTTTTGACACTTTTGCTCCAGTGTAGATTTTCATTTTTGCCTTTTTAAAATTTCTCGCCAATTCCTTGGAGACAGCTTCGTCTTCAATCGGAACAATTCGATCCATCATTTCGATCAAATGTATTTCGGAACCGTATTCATTGTAAAAATATGCAAATTCAACACCAATGGCCCCCGAACCGATTATAATCATTTTCTTTGGAATTTTCTTAAGAGACATGGCTTCCTTCGAAGAAATAATGCGTTTTCCATCAAGCTCCATCCCTGGAAAAAATCGAGGTCTGCCGCCCGTAGCTAAAATAATTTTATCTGCTTCAATTGTTTGTTTACTTTTACCCTTTTTTACTTCAATGATTGTAGTTGAAGTCAATTTTCCGTTGCCTTCAATGTGTGTTATATTATTTTTTTTCATCAAAAAGGCAATGCCTTTAGATAATTGATCTGCGATAGTTCTGCTTCGGGCAATGGACATTGGAAAATCCACAGAATACTTGGGTATTTTAATGCCAAATGCTTCAGCATTCTTGATATAATGCAGAACTTCTGCATTTTTGAGCAATGCTTTTGTAGGAATACAACCCCAATTCAGGCAAATACCGCCTAATCGATCTTTATCTATAATGGCAACATTTTTTCCCAATTGTGCAGCACGGATTGCCGCCACATATCCACCGGGGCCACCGCCTAAAATTGCTATATCATATTTTGCCATAGTCTTTTTCCACTTTCGCAATACGCACTTTATAATATTCGTACCAAATTGTCCGCCCTCTTGTTTTTGCTTTCTTATGTTCAGGATGATGACGCCAGGCTTTTATCGATTCCCTATCTTTCCAATAAACACTTGCGATCCCCAAACCAGAATCACTTCGGACCGATTCAACGCCTAAATACCCCGGTTGTTTTTGTGCCAATGAAACCATTTTTGCTGATGTTCTATCATATTCTTCTTGTTCCTTGCCCGTATGTTGAGACGTAAAAATAACTGCGTAATAGGGTGGTTTTGGAGTTTGTGCTAATGCCATGTTAAAACTGCCTCATGCTTATAATACTCAAAAATTCAGCCCGTGTTTCTGCGGATTTTCTAAATTGGCCCAGCATGGCAGATGTTGTTGCAAAGCTGTTTTGTTTTTCTACACCACGCATCTGCATGCACAAATGTCGTCCTTCCATAACAACACCTACGCCTACCGGCTCCAAAATTTCTTGTACAGTTTCAGCTATTTGACCGGTCAAGCGCTCTTGCAACTGAAGCCGGCGAGAATACACATCCACTATTCTCGGTAGTTTGGATAATCCGATAACTTTTTTGTCAGGAAGATACCCAACATGGCAACGACCGAAGAATGGAATCATGTGATGCTCACACATACTAAAAAATTCAATATCTCTGACTACCACCATTTCACTGCAGTCTTCTTCAAATATCGCGTCATTAACAATATCATCTATATTGGCTGTGTAGCCTTGAGAAAAGAATTCCCAAGCTTTGGCTACTCGCTGGGGAGTCTTGATTAATCCTTCCCGAGATGGATCCTCGCCGATTTCAACCAGCAATGATTTCGTCATTTCTTCCAGTTTTTTATGATCATTCATTTTGCAAATCCTTCTTGATATGGTGCAATTTCAATTTTTCCTTTTAATAAATGTATAACACCATAAATAACAGGTGTATCTAACAGAGCAATTAAAACTTTAAATAAAAACCCATTTTCTAATAGTAACAAAAAACGACTCCATTCAATCACACCTGCAAGGCATAACAAAGATAGAACTGCCGCTGTATCTACAAATTGACTGACAATAGTTGATCCATTATTTCTCAACCAGAGATGCTTTCCTTTGGTTAATCGTTTCCAAAAATGAAACATTCTGATATCGATGAATTGTGCAATTAAATACGCCACCATGGATGCAAAAACAGCCGGACCAAAAAGACCAAACACACGGTTAAACGTTTCTGAATCCACCGGTGACCAATCTGTTTGAGGTAGATAATTCGCCAACAAGATTATACCCATGACAAATACAGATGCAATCAATCCAGTAATAACAACTTGGTCGGCCTTCTTTTTTCCATATAATTCTGAAATTAGATCGGTGACTAAAAATGTGATGGGATAAGGTAAAATGCCAACTGAAATTTCAAATGTATAGATTCCAAATGGAGTCCAAGTAAAGAATTTTTGGAAAATGAGGTTTGAACACACTAAAGATGCAATAAATATCCCTGCCAATATCAGGTAAAATTTATTTTTGAATTCCATCAGCAGTTGTCAGGACCGTAGTAATCTGTTTTAATAGTCGGCGTCTCGATTAATCGTATACGATGCAGTTTTGCATCATTTATTTTTTCTTCAATTGTTTCCCAAATAAATACAACCATATTTTCAGAGGATGGCTGCTTCCCGGAAAACCATGGGATATCCTTTTCAATTTGAGAATGATCCAGTACATGAATGATTTCATCTTCTACTAATTTTTTTAATCCACCTAAATCAACAATAAATCCTGTTTCTTGATTTATGTCGCCTTTGACGGTCACTTCCAAGGTATAATTATGCCCATGTACTTTGGCATCTTCTTTGAATACCTCAATATTTTTTTCTGTACTCCAATCAGTATGTCCGTACTGGTGTGCAGCACAAAAATAGAATGTTTTTGTCAGGAATTGCATATTATATATTTGTATGATACAAACGTTTTAACACTATTAAATTAATATGTAATAATTTTGGTGCAAATGAGTTTTATTCTTTGATTCTCGACGGGCAAATCGTTGACAAATTACACTTGTTACATTTCGGTCTGCGAGCAATACATACCGCCCTGCCATGATCTATGATCATATGTGTCAGTTTTACCCAATCTTTTTCCTCAAATATGTTCATTAGTTCTAATTCAATCTTTTTAGGTTCTTTCGATTTTGTAAAACCCAGCAAATTCATGATCCGTACCATGTGTGTATCGATTACGACTGATGGCTGGCCATAGTATTCACCTAAAATACAATTAGCCGTTTTACGTCCAACGCCCGGTAGTTTAATTAATTCCTCCATAGAATCGGGGACATTCCCATTATGATCTTCCACAATTCTTAAACTTGCTCCCTGTATACTCTTTGATTTCTGATTGTAGTACCCACACGAATGTATATCCTTTGCCAGATCGGTAATCTTACAATAGGCGAAATCTGATGGTTTTTTATACTTTAGAAACAGGTCTTTTGTTACAATATTGACGCGGTGATCTGTACATTGAGCTGATAAAATCGTGGCCACTAATAATTGATGTGCACTTTTATAATTGAGTGAACACTTTGAATCCGGATATTCATTATATAGCATTTTAATGATGTTTGCAGCACGTTCAATTTTATTAATTTTACTTTCTCCCATACTTTATTTAACAAATGTAGACAGATTCTTCACCAAAGACGAACGTGGTAAAATTACATTGCACCCGGCTGTTTTAAATTTTTCATGATTTTCTTTTACAACCTGTTTCATGTAGCCAATTATTTGGATTCCTTTTCGATCAGTGGCTATTTGATGTATAAAAAATTCATTTCCTGTTACCTCATTATCCAGATCTACTATTACCAGTTTCGTATTTTCTGATAGATCTGTATTCTTTTCACAAAATTCAAACGTAGAATCCAATTCAGTTAGCTTGGAAGACACTTTCGTTCCCAATTCAAAATCTTTAATAAATAATCCTACATTCACGATTATATTAACTCCGGTACTAAATCCCAATTGAATTCTGAAGTGTTTTCAATAGTATTATAATATTCTTCAACAGTGCGAATTTCTTTCATTAGAATATTAACATTGATATTTCGGTGTATGCCATTATAATCAGCAAATTTTATCTGGCATTTTTTGATAAGCCCTTTTGCACCATTCAGGTTACCGTACTGTAAATGGGCAAAACTAACCGTCAGCATGATTAAGCCTTGAATAAATATTTTGTCTTTTAAATAATAATGACACCAAAGATCTTCCCAAAATTCATGAGCATCATTATACTTGCCCAAGTGATATGCTTCCAAGCCCTTTAAATAAAGTTCCTCTTTCCGTCCTTCATCATTCACTAATCGTCACCGCATCTTTCAATCTATAATGCTTACCATCAAAATTAACAGTTGCCGCTTGATGATCCGGGTCATGTTCAAAAAATAATATCCATTCTTCATCCACAATTTTGGGTAAAATTTCCGCCTTTTCCTGAACGGTTTGAACGGGCTGTATATCATAAGCCATGACCCAAGGTAAAGGAATATGCGCCGCCATGGGAATAAGGTCTGCCATGTAAATTAATTTCTGTGACGAATCACCGATGATGGGTTGCATCATACCCGTTGTATGTCCGTAGGTTAATAGTTGATCAATTCCGGGTAGAAAGGATTCTTTGCCGTCAACAAATTGAATCATATCATTTTCTGCAAGAACTGACCAATCATCGCTCATAAAACTCCCCGCATCTTTTTCACTGGGCGAATTAGCTAAATCCCAATTTTCATTTTGAATCCAACATGTTGCGTTTGGAAAAACAGGCTCGAGTTTCCCCTCCACAATTTTTGTGTTACCTCCCACATGATCGAAATGGAGATGGGTACAGTATACATCTGTAATGTCCTCTGGGGTAAACCCATATTTACCGAGAGATCTTTCAAGGTTCAAATTTTCTAATTCGATTTTGTAAATATCCTTGAATTTTTCCTGCCACTTAGTACCATTACCCGAATCCACAATAATTTTATGTTCATCGCTAACCAGCAAAAGCGATCGCGTAACCATTTTGATGCGGTTTTGAGTATCGGCTGGTGCCTGCTTTTCCCAAAGAGGTTTAGGGATGATACCAAACATGGCACCACCGTCCAGTGCAAATTCACTGGTTTCAATACTGTAAAGCTGATAAGGACCGATTTTCATGATTAAGAGGTCGTGAAGTTAATGCATTGTGATATGATGGGGAAATATTCAGGTGATGCATTTTTTGCAATACCCCGCAATCCTTCCAATTCTGCAATTTTTTGTATGGCAACATTTAATTGATGATTATCCACAATTAGCTCTGCCAAATCAATAAAGTAACTGCCGCCGTTTTCAATATAATTTTCTAATTCATCAGAATTCGCAGCTTCTATTTTTTCAGCATATTGAGTCTTTTCTAGCCATGATGAAATAGACCTCTTATAACTTTCAATACGTACATACTCTTCATTCCACAGTCTGTTCATTGCTGAAAATGTTGGTATAATTTCTTTGTTATATTTATTCAGAAATGAGCTTATGTGATCATGTGGTTTTAGGGTTGTTGTATGAAATTGCTTCTGCAAGTGAACCTTAAAAATTTCATTCACCATCGTCCGGCAATATGACCATAATATTTCTTTCTCTTGGTGAAAATTATAACTCCGTAACCAATGATATGTAAATAACCCCAACGAATCAATATCATACAGCGCTAATTCGGTTAGGAATTCAAGGATTGCAGGAGATTTATCGGATGCTAAAAGCTGTTTTGCTGTTTCCAACTCTGCGGTTTCTTTATTCCCGTACATGATTGCTTCTTCAACATCGTCGACAAAAACCGTCAGACCGAATCCCTTTTTTATAATTTTATCTATTATTTGATTTTCATTTTCTCTACTGGAAAATTGATTAATATATTTTTCAGATAGATCTAATAGTTTAAGAGAAGGTTGCTCCCTGTCATCACCTATAATATTTTTGATTGCATTTACAAAAATTAAGGGGTGGTCACTTGGTTTTCCATCAAATTCTGCTTTGACAGCTTGGGTAATTAGGTTTTTAATTTTCTGAATTAAATCCTGACTATCCTGAACAATAGAATCAGGAGATTTTATGGATGGCATAAATTATCAGAGGCGATTAAATTATATTTTCTAGTCTTTGACCGAAGATTTCATTCCTAAGTTCACATAAATACGGAAAGAAATACCCGTAAGCCGTGAATACTCTGTTGGTAGACCGGATGCAGGATCCGTATGGGGCGTATCACTATAGCGCCTGTTGAGATTAGGATCATTCTTGACAGTATCATTCCAATTAAAATCAAAAAGATTTGTAATGGGCATGGAACTAAAATCATGGTTATAGCCAATTTCATACCCCCATTTATCATTGGGTTGACCCCCAAGGAGGAATCCGATGCGTGTACTCGATCCGCCGGTGATTCCTTTTGCAATATACATCATGCGCAAACCCCACCAGGAAATTGCTCCGAATTTATCATCTCTACTTTTGCGCTGTTTGAATTTGTAATACGTAAAATCGGTATTATAGTTGGGATTCATACTCCAGGCCAAATTCATCACATCCCATTGATTATCTTTAGTAAACAGAATTCGACTATAATCAATACCCGAACCATAAACTGGCCCGAGTCGAAATCCTATATCATCCTTATCGCTCAATCCATAACGATACCAAAGAAAAGGTAATACGTTTTCCGCAGACCAACTCCAGCCGTAACGTTTCTCACCCTGCTCCATGGGTGTGGTACTAACCGTTGGATGAGTGGCACATCCGCCAAGAAAAATAATAAAGGAGAAAATGAGAAATTGATGTTTCATTAACCGCCTTCGGGCCTGGAGAATCCTTTCCGCTCTGGGATGGGAGGTAAATTGAAAATTTCTTCACCCAAAACAGCAGCTACTTGTTGAACAATATCCACTAGCGAAACAACACCGACGGACTTTTTATTATCATCTACAATAGGTACATGACGAAATCCACTGACCACCATTCTATTCAATGCATAAGCAACAGCATCTTCCATCTTTAAATATTCAGGATTAGGTGACATAAAATCGTCTACAACTTCCTTTTCAAAATCCAAGCCTTTTCCTGTGACTTTCAATAGAATATCTCGTTCAGTCATTATACCTGCCAATTTGTTGTCACTTTCAATAAGTAAGCAACCCAAAGAACGGTCTTGTAATTTTTTAACAGCATCACCTAAGGGTGTTCCGGTATCTACAACAATGGGTTGGGGTAGGGCTAAACCGGAAAGTGGATCATCCAATGAAACACCTTTTTCGATTCCCGATGATTCATCTTTTTCCAATTCATCCATACGTTTTAATTCATCATCAAATTGATTTTCCTGCATAACCTTACCTCGTATTAACTATTTTAAATAGATCATTTTTCTACTCATTACAACAGGCAAATATTCACCCGATTGCGCTTGAAGAGTAATAAAATAAATACCGCTGGATTGATATTCCCCAGACCAGTCGAAAGAATAAAATCCTTTTACTAAAAATATTTCTTCCAAGAATACTTTCAATTTACGCCCTCTGGCATCTGTAACGAATAAACTGACATTCGCTTCTTCTAACAAATCAAATGTGATATTGGTGCTGGCATTAAACGGATTGGGGTAATTTTGATAGAGAGCGAAAATTTCCGGAATAAATTGATGAGTCTTTTGTGTTCTTGTAATATCGTTTGATTCTCCAAAAGATGAAAAAGATACTGTCGTCCATGTACCCAAGTCCGGCACCTTACTTTCATGAAATGATTCCTGCAGATTTAGTGGACGACTTTCCAAAATTTCCCATTCATCATTTTCATTAACCCGGCAAAGATGCAGCCAACTATAATCCTTTGATGTTTGCAAAGCCCAATTCGAATCAAGAAAACTTACTTCAAATCCCGGAGTGGAATTCCACTCCCACAATAAAGAATCATTTATAAATAATCCAAGCTCTGTTGACCAATCAGAATTCCCGGCAACTTCAACCTGAAGTTTGTTTTCCATATCAATGTAAGCGATTTCGTTTAATTGGAAATCCTGTTTCGGGATGGACCGCATGGTACGTAAATCGGTGATTCCATCAGCAAATATATACTGATCATCCAAGGCTATTGAAAGCAATCCTTCTTCTTTTACGATTGGAAGCGTTTGAACAACATTTTCTGCAATCATAAGATTTACATATTTCCAATTATCAGGGATTGCAATCATGCGTGAATCATCGTTTTCAAAAAGTACAGGAATTGATTCCTCGTTCATTCTCAATTCAACTGTAAACCCTTCATTTTCAAATTGATGCAGGTTTATTTTTACTCCGCTCGAATCTTGCACCAAACTTGTCATGCGAATCGATGATAGTGATTCCAAGAAAATTATATCATTTTCATAAATGTCGATCGCTTCAGAAAGTTTGCTTTCCAGTATTTTTATCACATTTATTTTTTCATCCTTCCATTCTTGTGGAGTGAATAAAATCTGATGGCGAAGTAGTGGATCAAGAGTGGTAAATGCTTTATCGATATATTCGTGTAATGATGATACATCCTTGTTAGCAAATAAAAGTTGACACGCTTTGAATTCTCCAATTGGGAGTATATTTAAAAACGATTCAATATAAACCTCTTCCATTAACAAATACATCTGCAACATGTGAATTTGACTTATTTCAGAAGGAATTTGATTCAATATATAATCGCGAACCAGGATACTTTTTAACTCATGAATATCTGTTATTTCCAGATAGGTTGAAACTGTAACAGGATAAGACTGCTGCAATTCAAAAATAATTTGATCTAGATCTTGTGCATCCTTTGGCTTTGCAAAGGCAGGTGTCTCATAAGCACTGGAAAGAATTTTCTCATCAATAGTTTCCATTTCCAATCTATAAAAATACAATTCATTGGATATTAGATCTTTGTCCAGATAGCGATCGGTTATAACGCCGTCAAGATCAATTATTTCATACGTAGACAACATATCACTACTGCGGAAAATTCGGATAGAAGTGATGATTCCTTCCTCGGGTAAGTCCCATTTTAACAGGATGGATCCCAACCCACCATGGGCTTCAATCTTAAGGGGCGTACTTTCCTGAATGTCTGCTCCAAAAAGCAGAAAAGGGAATAAGATGCCCAAGGCCTTAATATTTAGCTTATTTCTATTCATGAGAAAAGATTCTCGGCGAGACCTAAGTTCTGATATTATACTGGCGGACGCAAGTATAATCTTCGTCGGGATGAGGTTTATTTAAGGTATGTTATTTTCCGGGAAATGCTGCCGGACGGTGTTTTTAAATGCACAAAATAAATTCCGCTGGGAAAACCCAAAGCGTTCCATTTATACGTATACTCCCCCGGTAAAAGTTTATCATTAACTATCGTCTCAACTAACTTTCCGGTAATATCATAAACGTGAAGAGACCTGGAATGATTCGACTTTACCGTAAAACGAATGGTTGTGGTAGGGTTAAACGGATTGGGATATACATTCAATATTGAAAATTCATCAGGAACATTATTTTCATCAATGGATGATACTTCATAGTCAATGGCTGCCATGACATCAATCACTCCATATCCATAATCATTGTCCGGCGCATCCACCCTATCGGCCGTCATCATTAACGCTTCTCGAATCTGCATGGGTGTCCAGTCCGGATGGGCACTCAAAATAACCGCAGCTGCACCGCTGACTAAAGGAGCTGACAATGACGTGCCGTTGGCTGTTCGATAAGAATCACTATTTGCATTTACACCCCACGTTGAAACTCCCCGGGCACACACTTCCGGTTTAATGCGGCCGTCATAGGTGGGACCATGTGAACTGAAAGACGCAATAACGCCATCACTATTTACCGCACCGACAGCTATCACAGAATCTGCATCTGCCGGTGCAGATATGTAATAATATAGTGTGTCACAAGGATTGGGTGGCGGTTCAGCCGTGCCCCAATTACCTGCAGCTGTAACACAAAGCATTCCCAGAGACGTTGCAATATCCACAGCGATGGTGGTTACACCGGTATTTCCATCCATATCACAGTAAGAATACCAGTCCAGATATCCCAATGATGAAGACATAATATCGGCGCCCAATTGTTCTCCCCATTCCAAAGCAGCTACATAATTATCCTCTTCTACTTGGCTTTCATTAGGAACATCTTCTGTTTTTGCTAATAAAAATTCTGAATCAAAAGCCGGACCAATTAAATTTCCCGGATCATAACCCGCCAAGGTTGAAAAAACCATTGTCCCATGGTTATGCTGGTTACTGACATCATCATTTTCATTGGCTGTGTTGCCGTCATTATTAATGAAATCCCATTCATCAATAATAATTAATGAATCGAAAACAGACCGTACCGTATTAAAGCCGGTATCCAAAATAAGCACTCGGACACCTTGGCCTGTATAGCCCGCTTGGTGAGCAGTATGACAGTTGATCTGTTCTATCTGCTCCTGTGCGAAACCATAATCCAGGGAATCAGTTATAGATTGCTTTCTTAAAGAATGTGAATCTGAAAATTCTAATTTATTATTTTTAAATATTGCTACAGGTTCAATATTTTTCACAAATGGAAATGCAGATATTGCATTTAACACATCATTATCAACTGTAACAGAAACAGCATTCAGCCAGCGACTTTTGTGATGAATGACAACACCCAACTCTTCTACAGCTGTGATATATGATTGTGTAACCGGACGGTCATACCATGAATGTTTAATATCCATTTTTTGTCTGCGTTTAATTGCTTTATCATCTAATGTAATACTCTGACCCGCATTATCTTTATCCGTGAAGTAAATCCACATTTTTTCCGATGCAACAGATTCGATGGGCAGACAAAAAATGAATCCGATTAGGAAATATTTTTTCATCAGTTCGAAAGTATAATATCAACCACTGCCAGAGCATCATAAATATTGACTTCGCCGTCAAAATTTACATCTGCTGTAGCTTGCTGATAATCATTTAAATCATTATCACTCAATATTAATTCAATAATATTCAACACATCAAAAATATCGAGATTGCCGCTGTCATCCAAATCCCCCGGCAAATAGTTCAGATATCCTTGAATAGCAAAATCATCAAAATAAAAACCATCCCTCGTAACACCCCCATCTGATGTCAAGATAAATCGAAAATAGATAGCTGACTCGTCTTCATAGGCAGACAGATCTACTGTTTCTTCCACCCAATCTGACTCTCCATCATAACCTGCTTCGGAGGGATTTTGAGTACCAATTCCAGATCCGTTCTCAGTGTAAATCCCGGGCAAAAATGTCCACTGAGTACCATCCGTTGATATTTGAAATCGAACAAAATCATAACGACTCTCAATGTTCCATTTAGCTGCAAATCGTGCTGTGGGATAATTCAGACCGGCAAGGCTAATAGGATTAGACGTCTTAATTGCTGTTGTGGTATTATCACTATAATTACCCAATGGGCTATCCGTTATGGAATAATTTCCATGATATGAACTAGCTGTAGTCAATCCCCAATCAAATGTATCCCATTGATCTAAACCAGATTCAGCATTATCACTGAAAACGGATGTTGGAATACCCACAATTGTCGTAAGTGTATCTGTTCGCACAAAACTGCTATTGTCATTTAATGTTAATAAAAAACCCACTTCTGTTCCATTTTCAGAAGAACCAGGTACGACTAAATAAATACTTATTTGAACTGTATCTCTTGCATTCAACGAACCAATATTATCGGTAAAATCAAGGATATAACTCGCATTAGTAAACGTCACCGCATCTACCAAAACATCTCCATCAGAATCTTGTAAACCCCTGTTCTGAATTGTAACATTAAACTGAATTGTGTCACCTTGCTGCTCATCAATATCAACCGCATAAACAAAATGATCAGCGCCACCAACAAAACCAAAGATCTGGTTTGAATACAATTGATCTTCGCATAAAGGTATAACTCTGTTTTCCGGCGGCCAAAAACCTTCCGCGTACGACCCAATTTCCGGAGTATACGAAATTAAACCCGCAGATCCATAAGACCAATCCACCGCATCACCGTTTACACCATAACCAATGGTTTCGTATCCTGTGCCCACTTGGTAGCCATTGTATTTTGACATCTCCCAACCGATTTCTCTAAGGGTGGTTAAATCAGGCTCAGCAGGTAATGTTCCATCGCCCCAAGAATGGATTAGAACATTAGAATAGGAATGATAATGGAGAACATTGGAAAATTCATGACCTAAAATAAAATCTCTTACCGCTTGAGTCTCCGGTTCTGAAAATGCAGAATCGCCTCTAAATACATTTGAACATGGATTTGGAGAAGAACCATTATCATCGGCACCCCATTCAAATCCATAATTACGGTTTAAATCAATTCCCCTTTGGGTGCCGCTACCACAACCGGTATCCCTGCGATTTTTTCTGTGCATTCCACCACCGTTCGGAGCGATGCTTTCATTGTATACATAACCATCTGGGTTAATAACCGGGATGAACCATAATTCGCGATTATTAACTAAATATTCTGCAACATTATTTGTTGAATAATTTTCCATAAGCCATTGCACAAAATAGAATTGGTTCATCATTCCCAACGGTTCCCTTGCATGGGTGAGTCCAGTATATAATATTTCCGGTTCATCTTCATCCTGTGCGGGATTATCCGAAACTTTAAACGCCCAGATCGTACGGCCTTCTATTGATGTGCCAATTGAATCTTTTACAGAAACAAAATTGGGAAATAAAACAGCCAGTGAATCCATTTTTTCCTCGACTTCGCTGAATGTATAATTACCCAGCATGGAACCCAATTCAAAATCCCGACTTACCTCAGTTACATTTCGATCCAGAAAATAACGAGTCATATCATTGATTAACACATCAAAAACAAGTCCATTTTGTTCCAACAGAATTGTTTGCTCACTGCTTGCTATAACATCGATAAAAACATCTTTCTTAATGCGTACATGATCTAAGGGGACTCCAACAGTGTGTAAAACCTCAAGTGTCGAAGTGTCTGTACCATATATTCGAAGTGATTGATATATATCAGAAGTATGTACCTGCCCGACCAGCAACAACAGAGCTACTGTTAAAGAATAAAACCGCAAAGTTAAATAATCAGGCGTTGGATTTAAGCCAGTCGTACGTCACTGACTTAGGTCGTGTAATAGGAATTGCAAGTGCCCTATTGATCACCATCTGAGATACCATCCCCATTGCACGTGAAATACTGAATAAAACTGTATAGAAGCTAAATTCAGTCATACCAAAATGGTGGAGGAGCGATCCTGATGCAGCATCTACATTCGGCCATGGATTTTTTGCTTTACCTTGTTCTTTCAATACGGATGGAACAACATCAAATAAGTTCTGAACAATATCAAAAACCGGATCACCTTTTATATTTTCTTTTCCGAAATTAATAAATGCGGTAAACCTCGGATCCGGGCAACGCAGTACAGCATGACCATAACCGGGGATAACTCGTCCACTATTCAATCGTTCCCATACAAATTGAGTCAATTCATCTTTAGAGGGAGAACCATTGAAGTGATCCTTAATCTCCAGAACGAATTTCAAACATTCTTGGTTTGCCAATCCATGAAGCGGTCCGGCAAGTCCATTCAACCCTGCGGAAACAGCATAGTATGGATCGGATAAAGCAGAGGCAACTGTCAATCCGCTGAAAGCACTCACATTACCACCTTCATGGTCACAATGAAGCATAAGATATAGGCGCATGAGTTTTTTCAGAATTCCGTCGGGATCAGGGATTCCAAGCATATGAGCGAAATTAGCTCCCCAGTCCATATTTTCATCCGGTGATATCAATTCACCTTTATTAAATCGGGTTCGATAAACACCTGCACCAATTGCCGGGAGTTTTGCAACAAGACTAATTGCATCTTCAAGAATTGCTTTCCAATAATCTTGCTTTTGAAGGCCTTCATCGTATTTTTTATGAAAAACAGATTCTTTTTCCATGACAAGAATGGCTGTATTAAACATTGCCATTGGATGAGAATCATCGGGCATTGCATTCAAGACATCCCATACATAAGTCGGGACTTCTGCATGCTCAGTTAATTGGCTCTGAAGATCTTTTAGTTCTTTTTCATCAGGTATTTCACCTGTAAGGAGAAGAAAGAATACTTCTTCCGGTAAGATGTGGGTGATTTCCAGCAAAGGGATGCCACGAATGATTAATCCCTTATCAGCAGATACAGCAGATGTATCACATACAAGTCCTTTGACACCGCGCATTCCGCCGTATGCTTGTTGAACGGTTACATTATTGATAATGCTATCACCTTTTTCATCGATAATCTGTTTCGCTTCATATCGCCAATCAGGTATTTTATCACAAAGTTTGTTTATTAGTAATGACATTATGAACTCCTTCTAATATTCATTCTCCAAAGCAACGAGTAACCAAACCAGAATATATTTTGGGGAAAAAGAATGTTGATTTCTGAGGCATGATTTCACCCGACTCAGCGATGGAAAAAATTTCTTCTAATGTGGGTGGCATGACAAAACACGCTACATCATAATCAGGTCCACTTTGTAATAACTCAATAGTTGATTTATTTCCGCGGATATATGAAACGTGTTTCAGGTCATCTTGATTGGATGTATCAATATTAAACACATGTTTCAGGACGAAAGTGTGTAAAATATTTGTATCAAGTTCTCTGGAAGCTTTACTTAGGTTTGAAAACATGATATTCAACTCATCCCAATGGTTGAAATTTAACAATAAACCTGTATCACTTTCCTTATGATAAACACCAAAAGTACCTTTTTTTGCAACTCCATTTTCCATGGAGGAAACAATACCATTTGGCCCTGTCATTTTTTCTATTTCAAAATATTTTTCAAGACTGGAAATAATATTGTTTATATTCAAATTAATTCCTTTTAATAACCGATGAGTGGGCAAGACAATCATTCCAGGATCCTTACTGTTAACCAGTGTAGCCATCACTTTATCAGTACCCTTAATTTCAGGGTGATTTTGAGAAAAACGTAATGCAGTTTTATAACGGTGATGACCATCTTTAATTACCAAATCTTTCCCGCTCAAGACTTCTTTAAATCTATTAATTTCCTTTTGATTTGTTACTTGCCAAACCTTGTAATGCACCTCATCCAAAACAACATCAATTATTGGGTTTCCCCTCAGTTCGCTATAAATATTTTCTAACCCTAATGTCTCATCTTTATAACACATAAATATTTGTCCGGTATTAGCTAATGTGGTTCCCATGAGATTGAAGCGGTCATTGACATATTTCTCAATAGTCTGTTCATGTGGTAAAACTATTTTACCTAATTCAGTTAATTCTATTGCACAAATACAACCAATTCTCTGAATACCTTGTCCTTTATATTCAAACGATTGTGATATTATATAAATCGACTCTTTATCATCCTGTTTTAAAACGCCTTTTGACTTCCAATCCTGTAAATAGTGTGCTGCATTATCATATTGGTCTTTTCCATGTCTTCGGTTCAAGTTTATTCGGACACAATTAAAAGGTGATCTATTATATAGCATCTCCTGTTCTTCGGGTGTAATTACATCATAAGGGGGAACAATCACCTTAGTAAGATCATCGATCAATTCGCTGTTGTACCGCCAACCTTTAAATGGAAAAATATTTGCCATATCAAAAATTACACTTTTAATCTTACTGAAATCAATTGCTCTACAACTTGTTTTACACGTTCTGACGCTTTACCATCTAATTTGTAAAATATATTTTCCCGATCTGTTTTTTGTGCTTTTTTCATCTCATCCGTTGGGTTTAATGCTAACTTGATTCCTGACTGTAATTCGTCAGGTGAATTGATATGAACAAATGAGTCTTTTAAAAATTCGCGATTATCAAAACCCAATAGCATCTCGCCGTCAGAGTGTTTTAAACTTTTTTGATCCATATTATAAATAATTCCGGTCTTCCCTGTGGCTAAAAATTCTGTTATTGCCCCAGACGCTTCAGATATCAACGTGTCTGCAACGTATAATAATGGCAAAATATTATAATCATCTTTAGGGATAATGATCGAGTGTGGATATTTATCTAATCTTTCTTCAAATATTTTATGTTGTTTATGAGACGCATATTTCCCCATCCATGAATAATGATGTAACTTAATTATGAGGTTATAATTTTTTGTTGCTTCAAAAATGGCATCTTTTAAATCATAGAGGCAGGTTGGCTTATACGTTGGTGCAAATAAGATCACGGGTTTTTCCGGATCAAGTCCTAATGATTTTAGAATCTTTTCTCTATCAAAATTCTCTCCGGAAAAATAGTGATCCATTTTAGGGTAACCCACATTATGAATTTCAGATTTACCTATGCTGCCAGATTCTTTTAATGATTTTTCTGATAAATCACCTTCAGCAAAAATAATATAGCGATGATCAGAATGCTTTTTTAACTCTCGATATGTGACTGTTTTTGTAAATGTAATTCCATGATAAATTAGACAAAGTAGAGCATCTCCATACTTTTTTTCATCAACTACATCCGGTGCAAATACAATATCAAATTTTTCATTTTCGTCACTAATTCGATGACCCTCTTGTTCAAATTTATTTAAATATTTATTTGTTTCATCTTTATCAAAAAAACCAAATGATCGCTCAACTTCATGCGTCAATGATAAAGCAACATCATAATTTGAATCACGTTCAAAGAGTTCAATTAAGGGATCGAACGCAGCCTTATGGTACAGATAAAACATTTTGAATAATACTTTGGTCTTATCCACTTATTTTACGCTTGGCTCCTTGTAATTAATTTTCGAATCTGATATTTACGGATAAAATTTCGAGGTTTTTGGTTTAAATCATTCTGCAATTCATTCGTAAGTATTTCTGTAATTGCTTTCAGCATTCGATTAGATGAATTTCCATCCGAATATGGATGTACATCCTTTAGACATTTATCTCTATTGGTTGAAAATTCCTCTGGATTTTTCAGGCTACGTTCAATAGCAAATGGAAGACCTTCAGGATTTTGGATATTTATTCCTTTTTCTTTCCGGGCTAGCGCTTGATACGTAATAATTGGTCGGTCAAATGATAAAAATTCATAGGCAACGGAAGACGTATCCGTAATCATTAAATCAGATCCTGCCATAATGGGTAAAATATTTATTTCATCAACTACACGAAGGTTTTCATTCTCCAATTGCTTATATTTTTCTTGAACAGTTTTATCCATTAAAGAATGAAACTTTATAATCCAGTTGTACTTTCCATTATTCAAATTATTGATAACGTCTAACAATTCAGGAGCTGAAGTATATTTTTCAGGAAAAGTGGGCGCGTAAAGTAAAATGGGTAATTCAGGATTTAATCCATGTTGATTAATCAAATGATCTTTTTGATTTTTAAAATCCCATTTATCATTATTGACAGGATCCAGTTTTGGCCAACCTGTTTCCTCAACTAAAAAATGTTTATTCTGTTTTGCGATTTTTGAAAATTTTTCTGTCATGACCGGTCCGGTTGTACAATATAAATCAAAGAATCCTGTTATATTATAAAACCCTTTCACTTCCTCATCCAGTCCATGAAAAACCTGTACTTTCAATCCCGGCCAGAAATGGGGAACAACATTGCCAGGTGCAAGGATAACATCGGGGTTATAATTTTGCACTTCCCCATTGGATATTAATTTATCACCGGGACAAGAATAATTAGCAGCTGAACTGGCTAAAAACCACTTAACCGTTCCACAATTCGATTCTGAAATTGTGTGTTGAATCGGTTCCAGGATTGAGAACGAATATGGTTTAGTTACAAAAAATAAATATTTTAACCTCATTGACTTACCAGCTTCGAAATAGTGTGAAATTGAAAAAAAGGACATTTTGGAGCAGTATCGAGCATAAAACGTAAATATGTAAAACGTAAAACTGTCCAATTACATAATTTCGTTTTACATATTTTAATAGCATTATGAATTCTCTATCCACTATTTTTTTATTATTTATTTCAATTAGTACACTCACTCATGAATTCTTCAGACTATATAATTCTTTCAAAATACCTAATACGTCATCCGTTGATAAATCCACTATATTATTATCCATCCGACCTTTCGTAAATGATTCTTCTGCTAATCTTGGAAGTTGTTCTTCAGTAATTCCCCATTCGTCCAGCGTATAAGGAATGATACCTTGAGGAATTTCTTTTATCGTTTGTTTTAATTCATCATAAGTTAATTCATTATTTTTACAAATTCTTTCTACTGGTTCCTCGATCAATTTTCCATTTATTTCCAGTAAGGGTAATAAACTGATTGAAGACGCAACACCATGGGGAATTCCATAATGGATAGTCAGCGGATAACTTATAGAATGAGCCGCAGCTGTTGTTGTATTTGAAAATGCCAAACCTGCAACAGTAGACGCTTTCAATAAATTATTGCGAACATCTAAATCTTTGGGATTTTCTTTCAATGATGTAGCATTTATTAAAATCGAACAAATAGCTGATATCGCTAAATCAGTTGAAGTGGGGTTCGCTTTCTTATTCCAAATAGATTCAAAACTATGGCTTAATGCATCCATCACAGTTGTGATTGAAATATCCATGGGAAGGGATAATGTCAAATTTCCATCTAAAATAGCTACAGTTGGATAGAGGTTCGGATGGGATATTGAATACTTCTTTTTTTCCTGCATATTCCATACAGTCCCCCACATGGTTACTTCACTTGCTGTACCGTGAGTTGTAGGTAGAAAAATGGATGGAATTGTTTGAGAAAACTCTCCATCATATTCCAATAGTTCGTTTATATCCGATTTTTCCAAGCACAAGTGTGCCATAACTACTTTTGCCAGATCCATGGCAGAACCGCCTCCGATGGCGACAACACCATCAAACATGTTTTTCTGGCAAAATTTTATAGCATTCGTACAATCCTTAAAATTTGGATTACTGCTCACAGCACTAAAAATGGAATCAGAGTCGAATTTTGAATTTAAGTGTAATCGTTTTCTATTTCCCTGTGTTGTTACAATGATTGGGGAAGAAATTTTTAAATCTCCAATTCTGAAGTTTAATTCGCGTTGCCAATTTTCAGTTTTAATAATTCTTACAGGATTATAATAATTAGACATATCAGGATTTATAATTACTTATTTAGAAATTTCATAAAATTTTCTTTATTTTCAACTGGTTTGATTGTTGGCCTGCCTAAATCGCCTCTTGAACCCGGTTTTATTTTTATTTCTAAAAACGATGGACCGGCACACGTCATAAAATCTGTAATGATTGTTTTTAAATCATCTGGTGTGGCCGCATTAAACACATTAGTCGATCCAACAGCTTCAGCTATTGCTGACAAATCTAAATTCTTTGCAGCTGTTTCTTGTCCACCCACAGATTCATGGACTTCATTATTCATTAAAATATGCCGAAAATTACCCGGTTTCATACTTGCAATGGATGTGAGGCTGCCAAGATGCATTAACATAGCTCCATCTCCATCAATACACACCACTTCTCTATGAGGTTTGGCCAAAGCAATCCCCAGAGCAATTGAAGAACAGTGACCCATGGAGCCCACTGTCAGGAAGTCCTGCTCATGTGTTTGCTTTCTTTTTTCACGAATCTCAAAAATTTCTCTGGATGTTTTTCCTGTTGTGGAAACAACAATGGTATTATCATTTAGATTCTCTAAAATAATTTCTAATGCTTCTTCCCGATTCATTCGCTGATCATCGGATTGTGTAATTTCGGTTTTATATTTTTCAAATGTACCTTTTTTGATCAGGAGTACCACCGGCCTGTTTTCGGTTTTGGCAATTTCGACTAAATGTGTAATCTTCAAATCGAACTGATCATCTTCTTTTGATATAATTTCATATGGAAGACCCAGCGCCTTCAGTAGTTCTATCTGCACTCTACCCTGCGTTATATGCTGGGGTTCATCTTTTACGCCCGGTTCACCTCGCCAGCCGACTATTACTAATAACGGAATTGAATACACATCCGGATCGCATAATGATAAAAGTGGATTTACTGCATTTCCCAAACCGGAATTCTGCATATAAACTAACGGCAATGATTTATTAGCTAAAAAATAACCGGTAGCTAAAGCGACAGCATTGCCCTCATTGGCTGCAATAATATGTTTTTCTTTGGAAATTCGATCGTCGATACATAAACAAAATTCTTTCAGAAGAGAATCCGGAACTCCTGCAAAAAATTCTACTCCATGGCTGGCTAACTGATCGTAGAAATCAGTCGGTTTAATTGCCATCAATTAACCTCGGGAATAAGTGTAATAATATCTTTAATGGACATGCAGTATTGGTCTGATGCTTCTTTTGATCGCGAATTCTCCAGAATGGATCGGGCTGCATTTATCATGGAAGGATATGCTGACCGCAGTAAATGATTAGCATAAATAATGACATTAACGCCTAAAGCCTGCAAGTCTGATTCAGTCATATGGGCATATGTTGAAGGCACCACAACTAGTGGAACTTTCATTTCAAACGATTGAAATTTTTCGCAGAATTCAATTATTTCTTTACCATCTTTTTCCTTGCTGTGAATCATAATTCCATCAGCTCCGGCAGCAATATATGCTTCGGCTCGTTTGAGGGCATCATCCATACCTTTTTTCAAAATCAAACTTTCCACACGAGCAACGATCATAAAGTCAGTCGTAACCTGGGACTGTTTTCCTTCATGAATTTTCTGGGAAAAATGTTCGATTGAATCCTGTTGCTGCGGAACAGTCGTTCCAAAAAGTGAATTTCGTTTATCGCCAACCTTATCTTCAATAATGATAGCCGAAACACCTAATCTTTCCAACGTTTTTACCCTGAACTTAAAATGATCAATTCTGCCGCCTGTATCTCCATCTACAATCATTGGTTTTGTAGTGACTTCTAATATTTCTTCAATGGTCGAAAACCGTGAAGAAAAATCCACAAGTTCTGTGTCGGGCTTTCCTTTGGCTGTAGAATCGGTAAGACTGCTTTCCCATATGCCGTCAAATTCTATTTTTCTACCATCTTTTTCTATACTGGTTTTTTCTACAATCAGTCCCGTTAATCCATTATGCGCTTCTAAAATTCTCACGATTGGTTTTACATTAATCAACCGTCGCAGAGTTTTCATCCGCTTTCCGGGAGTGATGCCTTGTGCTTTAACAGCCGTAATCAAATCAGTTGATGAAATTCCTTCCGTGTATTTTGGTTCTACAAGTTCCCCGCCCCATTCAGCCAAGGCATCTATAACTTGTTGGCGGACTTCTCTCTGAATACCTGTTTTCCAATCATCACCGTGGACAACATAATCCGGTTTTATTTCTTTTAAATTTGGAACATAATCCAAAGTTGTTTGGGGTACAACCTTCTCTACACCTTTTAGATTTTCCACAATCACTTTACGTTCATCAAATGCAATTAATGGCAAGCGCTTATAACTTGCTATCGCTTCATCTGTAAGTAATCCTATAATCACTTTACCCAGCTTGCAGCCTTCAGCGATAATGTTCAAATGGCCTTGGTGAATCAGGTCAGCTGACATCCCTATATATACTTTTTTTGAGTTTTTATTATCTGTCATAATTATTCTTAATATAGTGTTATGAATTAAAATCCTTTTTCTGCAATGGAGCCATCATGTAATCCAGCGTTATAATTTTGCTCTGGAACTTGCCAATTTCCATAACGCAGAGAAAGATATTCTTCTGCATGATTAGGTATATTAATTGTGCGCCCCTCCCACTCGATTGTACTCAGTGAATCATAAAATTTTCTATCCACGTGCTTTAATGCATTGCTGTCCACCCAGCGATATTTATCATTTACGGGGTATACACAAAATAAATCGATGTGAAAATTAATCTGTCGTATCTTTTCCCAGGGTGTTTTTATTTTTATCACACGCATATCTCCCGGAATCCAAAGAGAATTAATTCTCCTCCTTTTAATCAAGTATTTGGGTAAAAATTCCAAACGCAGTTTCATGATTTCATCGGCAGATTCTGCAGGTATCCCTAAATCTGCATCGTAGTCCCAAGAAATTAAATCCCCATCACGCATAATTCCCAAAAGCGTGCCGGCTTCCAACCAATATTTGAACCCTTTTTCATTCAAAATATCAATCGTTTTCAGCAGCATATTTTTCATGCGCTGATGGTAATTTCCTTTTTGTAATTGGATTTTGTCCAAAGGTGAAGCATTAAGCACTTTTTTAAAAGGAATTTGTTTTAAAGTAGAATTATTTACAATGGTGCTGTCATCTATACTGGCTATCCAATTTAAATCTGGATTTTTCCAATTCTCTCCAAATCGTATTCTTAAATAATCTTCAGTATTTTGAGGAACTGGAAAAGTGTTTCCACCCATATTAATTTTATTCAATTTTTCGTAATACTTATTATCTATTTCTTTACAGCTGCGTTTATCAACCCAACGGTGTTTTTTATCCACTTTATACTTGGGAGTAATAAAAACTTTAAACGCTTTTTGTTTATGTTTCCAGCGGCTCAATACAGCAAGACGACAATATTCATTTTTTATCCAATTTCGTCCTGATCGATCAGGAATTAATTGAAAACGATAAGCCAAACCTAATTCTTTCTCTAGAGTCAATAATTTTGAAAAATATTTACCCGGAATACTTAACCGTACATTTCTGTCTTGAGGAACTGTACAGTCACATTTTTTTCCCATTACCGCCAATAATGTTTTGGTGTCCAACCAAAAAGGAATACTATTATTTTTTAATAATTTTACTGTAGACGAAAAGAGGTTTGTATTTAACTGGCGTGTAATATCCATTTATAAACTATGATTGAATTTCAAATTTACTTGAACTGAAAATTGTATAGATTACTGTAATGTCCCGCTTTTTCCATGAGTTCATTGTGAGTCCCCATTTCTTTAATCTCACCTTTATCCAAAACTATAATTTTATCGGCATTTGTCACAGTTGACAATCGATGGGCAATCACTAATACCGTACGGTCAGCCATGAGTGTTTCAAGCGCTTCCTGGACCAAGCGTTCTGATTCAGTATCTAAAGCGGACGTTGCTTCATCAAGAATAAGAATCGGCGGGTTTTTCATAATGGCACGTGCAATTGCCAATCGTTGACGCTGCCCGCCGGAAAGTTTAACACCCTTCTCGCCAATCACCGTATTTAGTCCTTCCGAAAGGTCATTGATAAATTCCAATGCATTGGCAGCTTTAGATGCAGCTAGAACCTGTTCTTCATTTATGATTTGCTGGCCGTAAGCAATGTTTGCCCGGATTGAATCATTAAATAAAATCGTCTCCTGAGTTACGATTCCCATCATACTCCGTAGGGAGTTTAAAGTAATATTTTGAATGTTTTGCCCATCAATTGTAATGGAGCCTTGGTTTATATCATAAAAACGGGGAATTAAGTCCGCCAATGTTGATTTTCCCGCACCGCTGGATCCGACCAGAGCAACCACTGATCCTTTTTCAATTTCGAAGGAAATATCATGCAAAACTGTATCATCAGTTTCATAATTAAAACTCACATTATTAAATCTGATCTTCTCTTCAAACGTATCAATTGTTGCTGCATCCTGTTTATTTACAATGGTTGGAGTTGTGTCTAATATTGCAAAAATGCGCTCTGCGGACGCAGCGCCTGCCTGCAGCGAAACATTTACTTTACTCAATTTTCTTAATGGGTCCATCATGGCAAATAGTAGAAGAATAAACCGCAAGAAATCTTCGGGGGTTAAACCCTTGCCGCTCAAGACTTCTATTCCACCAACCCAGAGTAATAAGACCCCTATCATTACACCAAGCGTTTCTGTAATGGGCGATGCCAATAAACGGAGTTTTGCCCTGCGGAGAATTAATTGAAAATATTGACGCGTTTCTTTGAAGAATCGTTGAACTTCATACTCTTCCATTGCAAACGCTTTGACCACTCGAATAGAAGACAATGTTTCTGTAATAATATTGGTAATACCGGCAATCATTTCAGCCGTGCGCTTAGATTTGCGACGAATACTTCTTCCGATTGTGAAAATAGTAAATCCAGCAATAGGGAGTATGATTAAAGATAGTAATGCCAGTTTCCAGCTGATAATAAATAAAAGCGATATAAAAGCCAGTAAATTAATTGGTTCAACGAGGAGTTGATGGAAACTGGTACCTAATGCACGACGCAAATTGGCTACATCATTGATTACAATTGACGTTAATTCACCTGATTTATTCTGATTGAAATACGATAGCGATAATGAATTAAAATGTTCGTAAAGACGATTGCGCATTTCTGTGATTAAATGGTATTGAACCATCGTCACTGAAATATTTTTCAAGTAAAGAAATACATTTTTTGTCAGGAATACAACCATAATGGTCAGGCACAATACTTTCAATGTGTCCTGAGGAGTTTCTCGAAGAATTAATCCATTTGTCCAAAATTTTAATTTTTCATTCAGGGTAAGTGTTCCATGCTCTGCCATCTGTGAGTGGTCAGTCAATAACTGGTTGAAGTCCATCAAAATGTTATTGATCAAGGACGCTGTCAGCCAAATCGAGGCACTATTTAATACGACGTATACCAGGGCAGCCAGCGTAGACAGCAGTAAATACGGCCAATGCTGAATAACAAGTTTGATCATACGCTTATAGAGGGATTCTTGCATAAATTTGTTTGTCTAACGGTTTAAGTATTGAGAATTTACACTTCTTTACAAAAACAGGATAATTTTATACGATTCCTTTATTATAGATCATTTTCTTATGGGGAATGTCAGCTTCATAAAAAATATCTCCAATTTCCTCAAAATTATATTTTTGATAGAACGGAATTACATATTCCTGAGCATTTAAATATAGCATATTTTCTTCCCTTAATTCGTCCACTGTAAATTCTACAAGTGCCCTGCCTACGCCATGGTTTCTATAAGGTTCCAAGACTGCAAACCGTTCTAATTTTACACCTTCATCTGTATAGCGCCATCTGGCTGTTCCCACAGCTTTGTCATCTTCCAAAGCAAGAATATGAGTTGAGGTATTTTCGTATTCATCAATCTCTTCTTCCAGAGGGACATTCTGTTCTACGATGAAAACCTCCTTACGTATAGTTACGGCAGTGGTGTATTCATCTTCCGTTTCGATATATTTAACTGTTAACATAATTATTTTAAATGAGTCAAATTTCGTAATATTACCCTAATGAGACATAAGAAAAAACAAATAATTGTTGTTGGTGACAGAGTGTTGATCCAACCGGACAAAGGGGAAAGCAAATCTGCTGCCGGGCTTTACCTCCCTCCAAGCGTGTTGGAAAAGCAGGAAATCCGCGGTGGAATTATTGTAGAAGTGGGACCAGGAATCCCCGTTGGAAATCCTGACGAGGTTGGTGACGAGCCTTGGAAAACGGAAACACATGGTGGTATCAAATATATTCCCACTCAAGCAGAGTTGGGTGATTATGCATTATTCCTGAATAAAGCTGCTATTGAAATCAAAGTAGAAAAGGATAATTATCTGATCGTTCCCCAATCTGCCATTCTCGTCTTAATTCGTGACGACTTAAACAGTCTTACAGAGTAAACGTAAGCATAAGCCAGCTGTAATCCAGTTGGCCGCCGCCTTCTTCCCAATAACGGGCAAAGCCCTGCTGCAACACTCCGCCAAACCCAAGTTTCTTGGAAAAAACAATATCCAGCTCTGAACCCAATGGATCAGATTTTACTCCATCCTTAAAATCATGGTAATGAACATTGAGTTTTAAATCTCCCGGAAGTGAAAATATAGCTTTCACATTCCATTCATCTAATCCGACACTATAATTATCAGAAAATCGAGTGTGCCTGTCAAAATAGCCGTGGTATTTATGTCCGGCGCCCCAAGGGTTGACAAAACTATCTATTCGATCATTATTAAAATCTTCGCCCGAAAAATTTTCTTTACCAAATGACAATCGAGTAAGTATGGGAATAAACGATAAATCTAAATGAAGATTAATAATGCTCATTGCGGCACTAATATTATTTTCACCATCGTCATGTTCGCGAACACCACTTTGATAAGCATATTCTCCCTCAAAACGTATAAACAATATTCCCACATCCCATCGACTGCCAATAGTCCTGCGCATTAATTGAATTTCATTTATATCATAAATGTAATTATACCAATAGAAGTCTAAATGTTTAAATATAAGTGGGAATGAATTATTTATAATTGGAGAAGAAAAATAAACACCCTGTATTACTTCACTTATATAATCTACCCAGACATCATTAGGAAAAGTAGAAGAATCGATATTTTTCAGGTAAAATGTATTTAGCGAACCATATTTATTTTGGTTAAAAGAGTGAATACCTTCAAAAGCTCTGCCATAATTATTCCAATTGTTTTTACTGAATAATCGTTCGTTGCCCAAGGGCATTTCAAATCGGCCAAATCGAATAGTCCAGTTTCGTTTAAGTAAATGGCTTACCTGAAAATATATTTGATGAAATTCTACATCATTATAGCTGGGTAGAGTTAAACCAGGTCTATTATAGACGTCTCCCAAGATCCTGGAATCCTGAAGTTGTGCGAAGGCAGTTACGGGTCCGTTAAAAAATTTTAGACTGATTCTGCTTCGTGTAAAATTTGTTGTAATTGGTTTGCTTGTAAAAAGAGAATCGCTCTTAACCGTTTCCAAGCGATAGCGAAATTCCGCCTGCCACTCAAATTCAGAAGCCATAGCAAAACTCATCAGCAAAATAAGTGAAAATAATTTATTTATGATTTTCTCCTTTTCATTAAAACCTTGACAAGGAGGGTAAAAATTTCTTTCAGATTTCTCATATTTTAATTCCCGCCTTGTCAAGGTCTACACTAAACTTATTCATTGCTCGGTCCATCCCAAATGATGGGATAGATAGACTCACCAAATACACCTACTGATTTGCCATAAAATATCTCCAAATCTTCCAAGTCAAAAGGCGTTTTAGCTGCTTCACCTTTATTGATATTACCAAAATAATTGGCACCGTATTGTTCGATGGATTTTGCATGCCTAACAACACGAACCGGATGAATTCCTGCTTTCAATGCAGCAATAATGTCCGTATCTGAATCTCCATAATACAAGTCCAGCCCAAGTTCATTTATTTTACGATGCTTGGAAGTAAACTTTATTCCATTTACCGTATCCTTGGGCATGAAAAATAAATCCACATTTTTCTCCACTTTATATTTCAAAACTTCAGATAAATAAGTGGCAAGAATTTCTCCGTTTTTCCCAGGTCGGGCGGTGATGAAATATACATCATGACCATTTGTTCTGAAAAATTGAACCAGTTCAATTGTGGGAGTAATTGGAATCGAAAAATCTTTATCGTGAGAATTGATCCAACCAAAATCAATGGGTAACCCATGCTCTTCAATATGGTACTGAAACATGGGTTCTGAAAAAAGAACTGTATCATCAATATCAAATCCCACTTTAAGGATTCCCGATTGGGAAAAAACAATAGATGCAGATAATAGAATAGCAATAAATAAACGCATAATATCAATACTTAAAATGCTTAATTGGTTCGCCTTCTTTTCCAATATGGCTCATGGCATCAATACCAATTTCCAAATGCAAATCAACATATTTCTGTGTGACTTTTGAATCAGATTCGGATGTTTTTATTCCTTCTGGTGTCATGGGTGTATCTGAAACCAAAAGCAATGCTCCCCGTTCAATTCCGTTGGCAAAACCAACGACAAATATGGTCGCTGTCTCCATATCGATTCCAATAACGCGGACATTGCGCAAATAATCTTTGAATCCTTCATCATATTCCCACACACGGCGGTTGGTGGTGTAAATAACACCTGTTCGATATTCTAAATCATTTTCACATAATTTATCTGAAACATATTTATGAATTTTGAATGAGGGCAAAGCAGGAACTTCTTTAGGAAAATAATCATCACCTGTTCCTTCACCGCGAATGGCAGCACTGGGAAGAATAAAATGACCAATTTCTGTAGAATGCTTTAATCCGCCGCACTTCCCAAGGAATAAAACACCTTTTGGAGTAACGGCTGAAAGTAAGTCCATGATGGTTGCCGCATTGGCACTTCCAATACCAAAATTAATTATACTTAATCCATCCTTGTTTGTGGCTGATGTCATGGGACCGCCCCGACCATTTACTTCTACATTAAATCTTTCGGCGAACTTATCTACGTAATTCTGAAAATTTGTCATCAATATCCAGTCGCCGAATCCAACGGATGATGTACCGGTATAACGCTTAATCCAATTTTTAACTATATCAGCTTTTGTTTTCAATCTTCAACCTCTAATGATATGGGGCAATGATCAGAACCCATGACTTCATCATGAATATCTGCATCCAGAACTTGATCAGCAAATCCTTCATTCACAAAGAAATAATCGATGCGCCAACCTACATTTCTGGATCGTGCTCCAAAACGATATGTCCACCAGGAATATCGATCTCCTTCGGGATGAAAAAGGCGAAATGTATCCACCCAGCCATTTTCCACATACGTATCTAATCGTTCCCTTTCTATGGGCATGAATCCGCTATTTTTAACATTATCTTTTGGCCTTGCCAGATCAATAGGATGATGAGCTGTATTCCAATCGCCGGTTACGATGACGTTATTTCCTGATTCTACTTGCTCATTGATTATTGGTAATAGTTCATCATAAAAATCTAATTTATATTGTAGACGTGTCTGATCGCGTTGGCCGTTAGGGAAATAAATATTATAGAGTAAAAAGTTTGGATGCTCTGTAATTAATACTCTACCCTCGCGATCAAAAATATCTATTCCCAACCCCTCTTGTACATACAGTGCCTCTTCCTTACAAAATGTTGCTACACCGCTATATCCTCTTTTCTCCCCGGAATGCCAATACGTATGATAGCCATGTCCTTCTAACAATTCTTTTGGCAATTGCTCCACATGAGCTTTTGTCTCCTGCAGACACAAGATATCGGGATCGGCGTCTTCCAACCATTTAAGGAAACCTTTTTTATTCACAGCTCTGACACCGTTAACGTTCCATGAAATCAATTTCATAAGTGCATAAGATTATAACAATGCTCGGACAATATGCAAAATGATTCCTAATTTCATTTGGTACTTGGTTTGGCAATCACACCATTTGATTATGGATTCTGAAAAAGTAAAAGATTTAATATTAAATGAAATTCCTGATGCCCATGTGGAAGTCATCGACACCACCGGGACGAATGATCATTTTAGCGCTATTGTGATCAGTGATTCATTTAATGGCAAATCTATGGTGCAGCAGCATCAGGTTGTTTACAAAGCTTTGGGTCGATTTATGACCAATGAAATTCATGCGATGCAGTTGAAAACTTTAACCAAGGAACAGTGGAAAGGCGAGGAACGATAAACGAGAGGCGAGAGAGGAAATGAAAGGAAAAAATTAGGAGAAAAATCATGAAAGACCCTTTAGAAAATTATCCTGTTTATGTTAAGTCAATGGAATTCTACGACAAAATGTGGGACGACACTGAAATTTTGCGAAAGGATCCACGTGGAATAGAAATTATGAGACAACTCGTTCGATCTGCTGGTTCTGTTTGTGCAAATTTTGAAGAAGGATATGGCAGGGGTACTACAAAACAATTTTTATATTTTTTAAGAGTAAGCAGAGGTTCTGCCAGAGAAACAAAAGGTTGGTACCATCGATCAAAAAGATTATTACAAGCAAATTTATTAAAAGATAGAATTAATGAAATGGATGAAATTATTGCACTATTAGCATCTATGATTAATACTATGGAAATAAAACAAAAAAAGTAACTTTCGACTGTCGTCTTTCGACTTTCGACTATCTCGAAGAGGAATAACTATGGAATTAAAAGAACAAATCATTAACGATATTAAAACAAATTCAATCATGCTCTATATGAAGGGTACACCTGAGATGCCGCAATGCGGTTTTTCGAATGCCGTTGTGCAGGTGTTAAATCATTATGGAGTGGAATACAATTCAACGAATGTGCTGAGCGATCCGGAGATAAGAGTAAAACTGTCTGAATATTCCAACTGGCCGACAATTCCACAGTTGTTTGTGAATGGGGAACTTATCGGCGGTGCTGACATAACCATGGAATTACATGAAAAAGGGGAATTGCTAGATATCCTTGATGATGCATGAGAAAATTCTGAATAATATTTTTGTTCTGACATATAATAAAATATAAATTTGCGCCCCTAATTATATATAATTAATGGCCCGTTCGTCTAGTGGTTAGGACTCCAGGTTTTCATCCTGGCAACAGGAGTTCGATTCTCCTACGGGCTACAAACTTAAACCCTTCTCAAATTGAGGAGGGTTTTTATTTAATAAATAATTTGGACAATAATAATTTATGTATTAAACTGCGTTAGTGAATACTAACAAACACAACGCTAAATCAAAATAATGAACGAATACACCGAGAGACA
>JACNLB010000096.1 GCA_014381755.1 Fidelibacterota bacterium
AATCGCTCAAACCACATTCCGATATTTATAAAAATAGACAAGATGAAAACCATCAACATATTTGTTCTAATTTTCTTAAACCAAAAGAATTGAGGTGTGAGCAAATTACAGCCAACCATAATCCAATACGCCCAAGCAAAAGGTCCCATGGCGCGATTTAAGAAAACAAATTGTTCATACCCATTGCCTGAATACCACGCCATAAAAAATTCCGTGGCATAAGATAATGTGACAATTCCACCGGTGAGAATGATCACTTTCGTCATATTTTCCACATGCTTTACCGTAATATATTCTTCCAATCGCATGGCTTTCCGCGCAATCAAAAGCAAAGTCAATACCATGGCAAAACCGGAAAATACTGCGCCAGCAACGAAGTATGGCGGAAAAGTTGTTGTGTGCCAACCGGGAATGGCGGACGTAGCAAAATCAAAACTTACAATGGTATGCACTGAAACCACCAAGGGTGCCGCCAATCCTGCCAATAATCCATAGACCGTTTCGTAGCGATGCCAAGTCCTAAATGAGCCGGACCAGCCAAAGCTCATGAATCCAAAAATCGCTTTCTTTATTTTTGTTTTTGCACGATCTCGCACGGTGGCTAAATCCGGAATCATACCAATATACCAAAAGACTGCAGAAATAATTAAATAGGTTCCGATGGCAAAAACATCCCATGCTAATGGTGAACGAAAATTAATCCAAAGGGGACCCCGGGCATTTGGATAAGGAAACATCCAATAGGCCATCCAGGGTCTTCCCATGTGAATGATGGGAAATAGACCGGCGCAAATAACCGCAAAAATCGTCATAGCTTCGGCAGAACGGTTGATGGATGTTCGCCATTTTTGTCTAAACAAAAAGAGAATGGCAGAAATCAAGGTTCCGGCATGACCGATTCCAACCCAGAAAACGAAATTGGTAATATCAAAAGCCCAGCCAACTGTTTTGTTCAAACCCCACGTTCCGATGCCTGTCATAATTTGATAGGACACTGCCACAATTCCAAGTGTCAATGCACTGGCAGCTATCAGAAAACCAGTCCACCATAATCCGGTGGGTTTTTTATCCATGATGCCTACAACATCATCGGTAATTGTTTTTAAATTTTTATTCCCGTGAACCAGGGGTTCTCTTATGGATGTTTCATGACTACCCATGTTGACTTCCCCCTTTTTCTTCTTCGCGATTTCTCACCATGGTCAAATATCCCACAGTTGGTCTTGCGTTTAATTCTTCCAACACATGATAATGACGTGGGTCTTCCACCAATTTTGAAATGTCACTTTCCGGATCGTTCAAATCCCCAAATGTGATGGCATCTGCCGGGCAAGATTGCTGACACGCCAATTTAATATCGCCATCCACTAATGGAATGCCTTTAGCCTTCGCTTCAAATTTTGCTTCCTGAATTCGCTGAATACACATGGAACATTTTTCCATAACGCCCCGGCTTCGCACCGTTACATCCGGATTCAAGACCATGTTTTCTAATTCATCATTATGGGCGTAATCAAACCAGTTAAATCGACGAACTTTGTAGGGACAATTATTGGCACAAAATCGCGTTCCCACGCAACGATTATAGACTTGCTGATTCAATCCTTCCGAACTATGCACCGTCGCCAAAACAGGGCAAACCGGCTCACATGGTGAATTATCACAATGGTGACACATCATAGGCTGAAACGCCACATCCACATCATTTCCTTCGCCGGAATAATATCGGTCAATCCGCATCCACGCCATATCTCTACGTCGAAAGACTTCATCCTTTCCCACAACCGGAACATTGTTTTCCACTTGGCAAGATATGACGCAGGCGGAACACCCTGTGCAAGCACCTAAATCTATGGCCATACCCCAATGATGTTTGTCGTAAGGATGGTCGTCCTTCCACAGCGTTACCACTTGATGTCCGTGATGTGCGCCGGAAGACGGATCTTTTTTATATGCGTCGAAAGTTGTTTCTTGGATAAAGGGTCGCACTTTCATGGATGGGGGCGCTGTATTTTCAGGATTTTTCAGTGTGTTATAGGTTTGAGTCAATGCCAAATCTGCCGTCTTTCCTGTCTTGGAAATGCTGACTGAAACACCGGAAAATGATAGGGCGCTTCCTTTTCTTTCCAGCAGATGAGTGATGCGTTCGCCCACCAATTCACCTTCACCCAGCGTTGCCTTTTTCTGAATCCAATCCGGTCCGAGATTTTTAAACCGTTCGGTGCCTTTTCGCCCATAACCCAGAGACACAGCCACCACTTCATCGCTCTGTCCTTCTTGAATATACACGGGCAATTCAACAGAATTTCCGTTGGCTTTAATTTGAATCACATCCGATTGACTTACACCCAATTCTTTCGCTTTTTTCGGGGAAAGATTCGCTGCATTATCCCACGTCAATTTTGAAATGGGGTCAGGTAATTCCTGCAGCCAGGGATTTTCTGCATGACGACCATCCAGCATTTGCAAGGATGGATAAGCCACAAGTGTTAATCCATTTTTCAAGAGTGATTTGGCCATTTCACCTTTTTTAAATCTGCTCACTGAAACGGAATTTGAGTTAATCTTAACAAAACCATCATGAACCAAATTGTCCCACCATCGATTAAAAGATTGGCTTCCTTTTTTCCGAGTCGTATAAATTTTCTTCCAATAATTGCGAACCAAATTCCGTTCATCATCATCAAATCCAGCCATACCAGCTATGGATTTTCGTAAACTTTTTGTGTCACCCAATGCTTGGATAGCCGGTTGAGTCATGGACAACGTTCCGGATGTAAATTCATCGTCCGACCATGATTCTAAATAATGGGGTGACGGACAAACAGCATTGCACAATTCTGTGGTTTCGTTCTGCTTTGCGGAAAAACTGACTGTTGTTGGAATCGTTTTTATGGATTCTGCAAACGCTTCCCCTTCCGGTAAATCGTAAACAGGATTCACACCGGCGACCAGCAAGGCACCCACTTTTCCTGTTTTCATGTCGGCGAATAATTCTGCTACAGCAGAATCACTTCCGCTCTTTTGTAAACTTGGGTGTTTCAGAATAATGGTTTTTCCATCATTCCCTAAATCATGGTTAATTCTATTGACAATTTCTTGCATGACCGGATCATTCATGCCAGAAATCACCAAACTTTTTCCGCTGTAATTCTTTAATTCTTTGGCAATATCGGATGCAATACCATGTCCGCTCTTCTCCCTTAAAGCATGTTCAATATCATTTGCAAGTCGTAGCATTTCTACCGGTGATTTTACAATTCGTTCATCCGCTTTTGCACCGGTTACAGACAATCGAGATTCAACCTGAATATGCTTTGAAATGTGTTTCCCATCCAAATTTCGATTCTTGCGGTAATCTTTCGTAAACTGTGTGGGTGAAAGCCAAGAGCCAAGAAAGTCCGCATCAAAACTTAAAATCAAGTCTGCTTTTTCAAAATTATATTGGGGCAAAATCCGCTTGCCGTAGTTTGCTTCATGGGCATCCATAATGGCTGAATAAGAGATAGGATCGTATTCTACATGGCTTGCATTGGCATATTTTTTCAAGAATTTTTGAATATAATATTTTGTGGATGGACTGGTCACCGTTTCTGTGAGCAAAACAATTTTTTGTCCGTTTTTCCGAGCTTTCTGCAATCCCTGAACTACATATTTATCCAAGGCATCCCAACTGACTTTTTCACCGAAAAGCGTTGGATGTAACAAGCGTTTTGAATCATACAATTCAATAACACTTGCCTGACATACAGGACATAATCCACCTTGACTCACCGGATGGTCCGGATTCCCTTCCAATTTGATGGGGCGACTATCTCGGTTTTTTACCAATATGCCGCAGCCCGAACCACAGGCATGGCTCGTGGACGCATACCAGTAGGCTTTGCCGGGAATAATTTCTTCCGGTTGAATCAAAAATGGGATTGCCTTATTAACCGGCGTTTTGGAACAAGCCGTCATAAAAGCCGCAAGAGAAAAACCCGCCGTTTTTAAGAAATCTCTTCGATTCCATTCTGTAGATGTAGTTTGCAAATCTGCAGGACCGACAACAGATTCACCTGCTGTAATCTCATCTTTGCTCATCCAATATTTTTTATCTTTATTCATAAAAACTCAAATTTGGAATGTTGGATTGATGGATAAATGGATTGTTGTTCCAAAATATTGTGGAAGTTTGAAACTTGTGCAAAGTAGAACTAACTCTATTTTCTCTGTGATTCTCTGCGGACTCTGTGTCCAAAAACCATTCATCCAAAATTCCATTAATCCATGACTCCCATTGTTTAATAGTGACATGTTGCGCAATCCAATAAAAGTTGTGTTCGTTCCGGGGCTGCGGTGAGCGATTCGTGGTCTTTCCGATGGCAATCTAAACACCAGCCCATGGATAAATCTTCTGTCTGTTTAATCCGTTCCATTGATGCCACATCGCCATGACAATCGGCACAATCTACGCCGGCAGTAATATGGGGTTTATGACTGAAAAACACGAAGTCCGGAATATTATGCACTTTCACCCATTCCACCGATTTCCCGGCTTTTCCTTCCACCGGATTCCCTTGCGGATCGTATCCCATAGCGGAATAAATTTTGATAATTTCCAATGATGTGAGCGGTTTTATGTCCCGACTTTCTGTCGTTGCCTGCTCCTCTTCTAGTCGTAAATCGTCTCGGGTTGCGGACACATATTTATGGCAATTCATACACACGCTCGTGGCAGGGATTCCCGCATGACGACTTTGAGATGCACCATAATGACAATATTGGCACGGCACTTCCATTTCGCCTGCATGAAGCCGATGGGAAAATTCGATAGGTTGAATAGGCTCATAATTTTGTTGATTTCCCGGCATACGAAATGTGCTGTTACTGAAAATCACCAAGAGTCCACCGGCCAAAATCAAAAGTGTAATGAGTTTTAATTGCTTCTGCATTTAACTTATTAGTCTAACAAACTTTCTTCCAATTCCAACGCCCTTGGAAATAAAATATTATTTTCCAAATGGATATGCATGTGAATATCATCTTCCAAAGCTTTAATATTTGCGTAGGCGGCACGATAAGTATTGCATCCATCAGCAGGCGGTTCATAGCGATTAGCTAATGCGTTCATTTTTTTCAAAATTTCACCAGCGGTATCATGTTCAGCCATCATCACAGAAATGGGACCATTCACAAATGCACCATTACTGTTGGATTGTTCTACCATTTGTTTGATATAGGGAAAAAGAATTTGTTCTTCTTTCATCATGTGCTGCTGTAATTCGGCAAACAGATTATTAAACAGTCTTGCCACTTCAATCGTTTCAGGATGACGCTCACCATGAACTCGTGCCACCTTATTTATGAACTCTGCCGTAATAGGTCCATTCTCATAAATGAATTGATGGTGCGTATTGAAAACATGGTCCACTAATTTATCCAAAGGCATTGCTTGAAAATCGTCGCTTGACTTCTCATCACTCATAACCAATTCCAGATCAGTGATAATTGATTCCAAATCTGCACCTTTGTTTTGACACGCAGCTTCTAATTTTTCTCCACCGCCACAACAGAAATCTAATCCATGTTTTTTGAAGACTGTGGCAGTCCGAATATCATTAGACACAATTTCACCCACTGTTTTTTCTTTCATCATTTTTTCCTTATTTATGGATTGCATCGACTATGTCAATGCTAAATCGACACAGTCAAATTACTCCAAATTTTACGGGTTTTTATAATCCGCTTTGGGTCCCAAATAATACCAATAATTCAAGATAGCACATACCGCATAAAAGATGGCAAAGCCATACATTGCAAGTTCCGGAGTTCCAGATTTCATATTTTCACCGATGATTTTTGGAATCAAAAATGCTCCATACGCAGCAACGGCAGATGTCCAACCCAAAACCGGCCCCGCTTGTTCTTGATTAAAAACCATGGATATGGTTCTAAAGGTTGATCCATTTCCAATTCCCGTTGCTGCAAATAATATAACAATGAGAATGAAAAATGGCATAAAATAATCTTGTGGTGTAGCTGATTGATAGGCCAAATGTGCATAATATCCCACACCAACTGAACAAATCACCATTACAATTGATACAACTTGTGTAATGATGGCACCACCCAGTTTATCAGCCATTTTTCCGCCAATAGGACGGATTAAAGCGCCTACAAAAGCTCCAACCCAAACATACATGAATGTTGCAGGTCCATCCGGATTTGCAATGTGTTGCCAAGTACCATCAGCTCCAAGAATATGCTTAACGCCGAAAATAAATTTAATCGCCAAACCAACTGCTGCAGCAAAGCCAATGAACGAACCAAACGTCATAGTATAAATAATGGTCATAACCCAAGTATGTTTATTGTCAAAAATGGAAAATTGTCTTTTTAAGTTTTCCTTAATTTCTCCTGGCGATAAAGCCTTCATTAAGAAAACAGTCGAAGCGATTACCAAAGGAAGCACAAACCATTTTACCCAAGTCAATTCTTTGAAGGTAAGAATGAAATATAGACCAACTGCCGCCGTTACAAATCCAATTGCCAATAGAAATGCGATTCGACCAAATGATGCAACCGGACCTTTAATATTGGGGGAGACGGATTCTGTTCTAATATTATTCAAACGCGTCCAGCCTAAATATGCCAATGGAATAAGCCACAACATCCAAACCCAACCTGCATTTGCAAGCCATGTTTCTGATCCTGCTACAATTCGTTTAAAGATTGTGCCGGAATTACTCGAAAGGATTAATGAATCACCACTCAACGCACCCAAAAATGGAATGGTCATTACAAGTGGGATTAATATTTGCATAGTGGTAACACCAAAGTTTCCAAGTCCCGCATTCATTCCCAGTGCATATCCTTGCTCTTTTTTGGGATAAAAGAAAGAAATATTGCTCATAGATGATGCAAAATTTCCACCACCAAAACCCGATAAGAATGCCATGACAATGAAATAATTAAATGAAGTTGTTGGGTCTTGAAGTCCAATTGCCGTTCCAACCGCGGGTATCATCAACAAAGCTGTTGTGAAGAAAATGGTATTTCTACCACCTGCCAATCGAATAAAGAATGAACTTGGAATCCGCAAAGTTGCCCCTGTTAAACCGGCAATTGCAGGCAACATAAATAATAATCCCATAGCTTCTTCAGCCGATTTTCCAAAAGTGAAGCCCAAATTTTTCATCTGAACAGTAATAATTCCCCACATGAGCCATACAGAAAAACCCACCAATAAACTTGGAATGGAAATCCATAAATTCCTCGTAGCTATGGCTTTACCTGTTGAACCCCAAAATTCCTGATTTTCCACATCCCACTGTTTCAAGTCAGTATTACTCATATTTCTATCTCCTACTATTAATTAGTTATATGTTTGTTTGTAAATTTATTCTTCGGAAAACGAATCTTTGGGTTCTTCTAAAAGTGCCCAGCAATAGAAAAAGCTCAAAAAGGCACCGCCGGCTATAATGAAAAAGAAAGTTTTTGCATCAACAAGTGAATAAACCACGAGGTAAATAACTGCACCTACATTACCATATGCTCCAGCCATTCCGGCAATTTGTCCCGTCATTTTTTTGTTAATCATAGGGATCACCGCAAAGGTCGCACCTTCAGCTCCTTGGACGAACATAGATGCTAAAATCGTAATAACAACTGAAACAATGAGCCAAGACATGCCATCAAACATAGGTACAACCGTTTGAACGCCATTCACAATAGGTCCCCATTCCCCAATGTGAGCCATACCTAAAAATCCCATGGCAATACCAAACATATATATCAGCATGGTCTTTTTACGATTTTTCATAGTATCTGAAAGAAGTCCACCTAACGGACGAGCAAACAAGTTAACAAAGGCAAAGGATGATGCAATGAGTCCAGCAAGTGTTGCGGTCATAATATAACTTCCGTCTCCGCCTGTCAAATTTGCAAACGTGGTTTCAAAAAACATGGGCAACATTGATACCACTGCAAGCTCCGAGCCAAAATTTGCAAAATAAGTGCTGTTTAATGCGGCCACACTTGACCAGTGATATTTTTCTTCTTCAGGAACGCCTGCTTTCAAGTAGGGCAAATTTATTTGAAGCGTTTTGACAACATGAGCAATATAAACCAGAGCCAATACACCATAAACCATAGTCAAAATATCCGATGAAATCAGAGAAACATCATTCACCTTTATGCCACCAATTCTCCAAGCTAAAACGCCCATGGCTCCCACCAGAGGAAAAGACCAAAGTATGTATTGAACCAAATCTCCATAGGATGTAACCATCATGGGTTCGGTTTTTTTCGTCTTTGCGATGGGTCGGTCTGCAGAATGGTCTTTAACCAAGAAGTAATACATAATGCCGTAAACAAAAGATACACCGGCGTTTAAAATCATGGCATATCGCCACGCATCTTCGGCAAACCCAAGG
>JACNLB010000078.1 GCA_014381755.1 Fidelibacterota bacterium
GCCGTAGTTGGTAGAATAACCTGCCGAAATACAGGTGGTTTGGGCAAAAGCAAGCCGGCAAAGGAACTGGGCGAGGATGACACCTAACCTTGCGAATGTTTTGGATATAGCATAACCTTTCAAAGGTTAAAAAAACCTTTGAAAGGTTATGCTGGTGATAAAATTCTTCATTCTAAAACAAACTCCTTCATTTTACTCATCTCCTCCATTGTGGGAATGTACTCTTCAACAAACTCCTTGTAGCTTTCTCTTGAGCCGAATAATTCTATAATAAACTTCATATCTGTTAAATCATCATTTTCACCATTGATGCACGCCTGAAAATTTGAAAATTCCCAGTCTGATAGATTTTGCACTAAATTATGTTTGATGGGATTCAAATGAATATAGCGGCAGACATGCATTAAATAATCTTCATCATCAATCAGTTTTGCTTGAGTCCTCCCCTCGTACAAAGTGCCTTTCCTGTTCAATTGTTTATTTACCCCCTGAACGAAAGCATTATTTAATGATTGAACAAAACGCGATATCGCTATTTCTGAATTTTGCCTCACTAAAATATGAAAATGATTTGGAATTAAACAATACACAAGAATAGAAATGTCATATCGCTTATAGTTGTTTTGCATCAGTTTAATAAAATAACGGTAATTATCATCATTAAAGAAGATTGGCCGTTTATCAATCCCTCTGTTGTAAATGTGGTAGTAGTTTCCTTTTGTATGTTGCATGATATTATCTATTCAAAGGTTACCCCGAATAACCTTTCAAAGGTTAAAAAAACCTTTGAAAGGTTGAGTGCGTTGGTAACCTTTGAAAGGTTTGTTGGGCTTTTCATCACGGCACCGTTGGGAAATCGGGTGGACTGCCAACTTCCGGCACATCCGCTGCTGCAGTTGCTCCCAAAAGCACATAAGCTCCGCCGCCGGCTGCGACTAATCCCAATGTTGTCCACAGCAACCAATTACTTCCACTTTTTTCTTGCGCAGCAAAATTACCACCGGCAAACTGCCGACGCTTTTTCTCTAATTCTTTGGGTGGCTCCAATCCAAGAATCGTCCAGGCCAATGTTTCAATCTCTACAATGAGTCCGTCAACCTTTCCCTGATATGTGATATTCTGCATATTCTCTGCCGCACCGGTAGATACAGAAAACATCTTTACATCAATTGTATAGGTGTCCCCCAGTTTACCAATGGCACCGCTGATCATGAATTGTACACCGAGCATGGCGCCTACTTCAGCGGCACATTCATCCGATGTACATCCGTCGGATTCAAACCCCTGCTCGTCCAATACATCCATCATGGTCCCCCGCTCTACCATGATTACTTTTTTCGTTCCGGCCATGGCTGTATTAAAGCGATCGGTCAGCGTCTGGGCTTCCATTACAGAAATACCCCGGCCTTCAAAATCCAGAACAGCCACCGTTTGTTTATCGGATTCACCACCCCGTTTTAAGCGAAGTCTTCCGGGGACTTCCATTCCCACGATCTCCCATGCCATGATTTCCATTTCCAGTAATAAACCGGAAATATCTCCATCGTGGGATATACTTTTGGTTTGGATTGTTTCCCCCGTTTCCACGGAAAACATTTTGGCATCAATGGTGTAGGTATTTCCCATAAGACCAATGGCGCCGCTGATCATATACTGCACACCGAGCAATGCACCTACTTCAGAAGCACATTCATCCGATGTACATCCCGATTGCTGGAAACCCTGCTCCTGCATAATCTTATCCACGGCTTTTCGCTCGATGAGACGCACGGCATTGGTATTGCCGATTTCGGTACGCATACGTTCAGATAGAGTTTGAACTTCTTGTGTACTGACACCTCGCCCTTCAAAATCGAGAATGGCTACGGTAGGTTTTCCGCCACCGGGTGATGTGGAGAATTGGCCAAAAAGGTTTGGCGTAATAAAACATATTAAAACAAAAACTCGTATCAAAAAATGCATAGGAATCCCTTCAACCGTCAGCTTCCGACGGCAGCATAATTAATTTTCTTATTATAACTAACTTTTCCATAAAGGTTCGTGTTAAACCCTGTATCCTCATAACAAGTACTTTATGGTGTCTGGAAATATTATATATAAATGACAATGATTACAATAAATAAAATAGATTTGTGGGGTATGTCACATTTTGCCCATTTTAACTTTTGAGAAGTTAAATGTACGACACGCTTCCAGCTTGTCGAAATAAAACACATTTTGCAATTGTAATATTTGTTTTCGTCAAACAAAGATGTTTGACGGACTATGTGCAACTGTCTTCCTAGATGGATGGAGATTGAGTCGACGTACCTTCTCGCAATGACACAATTTATTATTATTATAAATAGTTTGGAGGTGTGGTGGGTTTTTCGCCTTGGGAAATTTTATGTTCAAATCAAGACAATGATAAGGATTAGAATGATTTACTGTCTGAAGACCCGATTACCTTCAGGTTGTTTGGGGATGAGTTTAAATCATTCCCGAAACATTGGAATTGATTCAGAAAATTTTCCACAGCGAATGTTTCTTTTGCAGCTTTTTTCTTTGCGTCAAAGAAAAGAGCGAATACGTTTTCTTGAAATTGGGAAATGATAAGGCGGAAGTTTTTAACTCGCAAAGATTAGTCCCCGTTAAACCTTTCAAAGGTTTCCCCGTTTACAAACCTTTGAAAGGTTTTACGGGCTCGGATCCTTCGCAAGGTTAAAGGCTGCGTTACATCTCCAGTGTTAAAAATCGAGATATATCTTTCCGCTTTACCAAAAACAGAACGGTATTCCCCCGGGTTTCTGAATCGATCAGTTTATAAAAATCCTTAACTGTATCCACATTTTGCCTACCCACTCGGGTGATAACATCTCCCGGTCGCAAGCCGACTGAAAAGGCTTCACTGTTTCTATCGATATTAGTTACAACAACACCTTCTACATTTTCACCAATTTCATATTCCCGTAATAACTGGGCTGTTACATCCTCCACTTGAAAACCCAATTCACTTTCAACTTCTGATTCTACCCTGGCTAAAGTGCGTGGGTTTTCCGGCAATTCTTCCAGTGTAATGAAATATTTTTTCTTTTTCCCATCCCGCAGCAACTCAACCTTATAGCGCTTATCCGGTTTAGAACTGGATACAATATTTTTCAAATTCGCTGAACCAGTAATATCTTTACCGTCAAATGTTGTAATTATATCCCCGATTTCAATACCACTCTTTTCCGCAGGACTGTTATTAACCACATCCCCAATCAATGCTCCATCCCTGGTATCCAAACCCATGGCCCGTGCAGTGGCATCATCTAGATCTTGTATATATACTCCCAGCCAGGCGCGGATAACGCGTCCTTCGTTAATCAGATCATTCATGACTTTCCTGGCCATATTCACAGGAATCGCAAAACCCACACCACGATTGGAGCGTTCAAATCCTCCCGTGGCGATAGCCGTATTGATACCAATCAACGCGCCCTCCAAATTCACGAGAGCACCACCACTGTTACCGGGATTAATGGCCGTATCCGTCTGGATAAAATCTTCATAGTTATCTCCGGATATGATATTACTGCGCCCCAAAGCGCTTATGATTCCGGCTGTGACAGTATGACTTAAATTTTCTGTAAAGGGACTCCCGATGGCTAATACCCATTCACCCACACGGAGTTTATCAGAATCACCCAAGTCAACTGCAGTGAGATCAAATGCTTCAATCCGGATGATAGCCAAATCTGATTTTGGATCCGTGCCCACAACTTCCGCTTCAAATTCACGCTTATCGATAAGCTTCACGGTTATTTCATCCATGTTTGCAACCACATGATTATTGGTTAATACATAACCATTCTCGTTGTCTACGATGACCCCGGAGCCTAAGGCCCGTGCTTGAAATTTTTTATTAAAATTATCTTGGGGGAATAGGTCATTAAATGGATTATTTTGGTGGTAGCGGGTCGTTTTTATTTCTTTTTTCGCTAGGATGGTTACAACTGATGGATTGACTTTTTCAGCCACATCTGCAAATGTGTTACTGAATTGGCTGGCAATGGAATTTTGCGCCAAGCCGATTGATAAAACTACAGTAAAAGTAATTAAACAACGTTTTAACATGAATGCTCCTGATTATGATTGAATTCTTTCGTTCAAATTCTATGCAGAATTTACACAATGGTTCCAAACAAAAACGGCTCCGAAAAAGGAGCCGTTTTTTTTAACATTTTCAAGTGATTATTATTTCACCATAATCATTTTCTTGGTGGATGTAAATGCCGGGGATGATAAGCGGTAGAAATACACACCTGTACTTACCTGTTCTCCCAAGCCATTTGTTCCATCCCACCGTACACTGTGAAATCCCGCTTCTAATGTACTGTTGCTTAAAGTCGTGACTTCCTGACCCATTATATTATAAATGGTCAGCTTTACTTTACTTTCAACCGGTACATCAAATTGTATCTCTGTTACCGGATTAAAGGGGTTGGGATAGTTCTGGTGTAATGCAAATACCGAAGGAACTACACTGATGTCAATTCGCTTCTCACGTATCGTTACCGGTAATGCTTCTCCCGCCATTCCTGCTGCCTTTAGATCTTTCAATTCAACCACTGCTTTATCCCTGCGGTTACCCTTGAATGTATACGGTATTCGTACCAAGACATCTTCTGCACGTTCTACTGTTCCGCCTGATGTATTGACCACTACAATCGTGACCGTTCCGTCTTCTGCGCGATTTGATGCAACCATCGTCCCATTATCACTAACAGTCAGCAGAGGTGATCCAAATTCCAAAGATGCATCTGCATCTAATGTAAACTGGATTCCTCTGGTTAAACCTTCATAATCCAGGCTTATCAACAACTGCTGATCGGCGTTTAACAGATCCACCAGAACCGGCACGTCCGTCGAAGCTATCGTGCGGGCGTTTGCACCGCCGACAATTATATCGACAATCATGACTACGTCAGCAATATTGATTTCCATATCCATATTCACATCCGCATTACGGAATTCAGCCTCAGTGGGAATGTCCAGTTCCAGAATAAAATCAACGCATGCCAACAGATCAGACACATCCACAGCATCATTGAAATCGATATCGCCTGATCTGAAAGGAACCTCACAAGCAGGATCAGATGCCTTTGATTCTAATATGCCATAATTATCTGTATTCCAACGGGCCTTTACATAGTAACAATATTCTACATAATTTGTTGGAACGGTTATGGTTGCCGTCGTGTCATCACCACTGGTTGTTGTCGTTACTAATGTGTCACCTGCCGTTAATAGTTGATACACATTATATCCTATTAAACTATCTTCTCTGGAGCTTCGAGCATGAAAAGCAGACGAATTACTGAATACTTGATTGATACCATTCTTCTTAATCATACGAGCTGCATCTTCATTCTCATCAACATTCTCTGCGCCGATAATTAAATCTACCATTCCGGCAATATTTGCCTCATCAAATGTTTCTACTTCACGCATGGCGGCAGCTGTTAACCTGATTCCATAATTATCACCGTCATGGCCACCGTATCCGGACGTGATCATTCCCGTAAACGCATCCTCCTCCACATACATGTAATATACCGTGGTATAATAATCAAAATAAAAATAGGCATTATACTCAAACGTAGCTGCCGGACATAAACCTCCATCATCGCTTAAATCAACTGAATTATTTTCTGCAACCCAGCCGCCGATTAAATCTCCGTATACTAATAATCCACCATCTTCTGTGAATTCTACATCTACATTACCAGGGGATCCTGAACAACCCCAATCATAAAATAATGTCCACTCTCCTGTAAGATCAACATCTGACATGGTTCCGGGTTTATTCCAGATTAAATGGATTGTCTCATCGCCTGCTGTTGCTTCAAGTCCGTTTGAAACCATCAATGATGGGATTAATACAATATCAGCCGTAACTGCAGCATCTTGGGCTATAACGGTTACATCTGCTTCTACCCAATCAAATCCGGATCGTGTAGCTCTAATCGTGTGATCACCAGGATCAAGACCTCCCAAAAAATAGGTACCGTCACTGCCGGTGGTGTCTGAAAAATCACCTGTGGATACAATTGTACTATCCAAGGGTGTACCATTCGGATCCGTTATCGTTCCGGTCACATCTCCATATAACCAGGTCGGGGTTGCGGATACACTGACAGTATCACTCTCATAATTGGGATAATAAGCGGCTGATACGCTAAATGTATACGTTGTTGCATTAGTCAAACCGGTTGCAACATAACCTGTAACTTCTACTGAATCTTCAACTAATACACCATCCTGATAAATATTGTAGTGAGTTAAATCTCCGTCATTCCATCGCGATGAAGTCGGGCTGGAATCCAATATGCGTACATTATCTAAAGCCCAATACCATGCCCAATCTCCAGCATCACTATAATGAAATCGGATTTTTACATTACTTTCTCCACCGGCAAGATTGCTCAAGTCAACACCTGCAGTAAAGGGTGAAATATCTGAACCTTGATCTGAAGTCCACTCAATTAAATTTGTCCAATTAGAACCTCCATCTATAGAAATATCCGTTTCAGCAAACCCGGTATAATTTCCAATTCTATAATATGATTCGAATTGTAAATATGGAGTCATTTGATTAGAAAAATCCATAGAAGGAGTGATTAAAACTTCGTCTAATGTTATATAATCAGGACCTGCAATATCAGAATCGCAAATTACATACAAGTTATCTCCAAAAGCAGACCAGCTGTGATTTGGATCAGGAGACATCCAAGTATCAATGGATGTACCGCCATCTTCAATAGTCCACGTTGCAGGAATACCATTAATGAAATTTTCATAAAATATATAACTGGGTATGCTTGGGTCTGTCCAAGATAAAGCGACTTCTTCATCTAAAGCTGCTGCAGATAGATTTGAAACCGGTTCAGGGATGAATGTTGCGGGTGTGGCGCAGGCCGTATCTGAATTTGCAGATTCTCCTTCAGCATATTCAGCTCTAACGAAATAACAATATTCTGTATCATTCGTTAAGTTATTATGAATGAAAAAAGTCGTATCTGTTGAACCGACGAGAGAATTATCTGATTCATCATAAACATTATATTGAACAAATGTTCCGCAAAGCTCATCAATTTCCCTGCTATAATTGAACTCAGTTTCATCTCTAGTTAAAAGGTCAATTATTTCTGAATCAGTATAATTATCATTGGACATTTTTTCCCAGGCTTCAGTCATAGTGGCATCAAAATCATAAGATTGTCTAGCCATAGTGCTTTCTGTAATGATTAATTCAAAATTTCCCGTTCCATTGTTGTAGCCATCGACAACCACATAATATTGTCCGGCAGTCAATGCTATCCCTTCTATTAAACTTGGTTCGTAAGGAGCTGAATCAAGATCGCAGAATGGGCCATCATCATCAAATGCTATCAGACTATCTTCTGGAGGGCATCCTGTAAATAGATACAGATAGGTATCATAATCTGTATTTGAACCACATAAACTTATATCAAGTGTAATATCTGACGTTATATTTAGAGTATAAGCAACATCATCACCAGCGCCCCAAAAATCAAACCAGTCATTACCAGCATCAACATTGGTTCCTGTAGTAGAATAGGGTAAACCATCAATTATATAATCACCACAGCCTATACCGCCGGTAATTTCAGGTTCACTCCATTTAAGTGTATTGCGTCCGTCACCGGGATACGCCATTAAATTATATGGATTACATAAAGCGGGGTTTCCAATTACAGTAAATGAAACAGTATCTTCAATGACAGGATCAAAACTTTCACCTGAGGGATTCACAGCTTCCAATGTCAGAAAATAATTTCCGTCAATAACACCACTGATTACAAAATCTGCAGTAGATGAAGCATTATAGACCAAATCATCATTTAAATATGCTCTGACAAAACCATCGCAATCTCCACACCCCGAATCTCCCATCGTAAAATACGACGCAACAGTAAAAGAAACCGTTACATCACTTGTTGTGATTGATTCGCCTGAAGTCGGACTGTTTATCGTGAGAACCTCTGCTTGAGCCCATAAAGCTGCAATCAAGGTTAAGTTTATAAATACAATTTTCACTGATTTCCGTAGCATGGAATACTCCTATTTCAACTCTCTATTTATTTTAATAGTAATCATTTCCTATTACTTCTTCAGGACGAAACGCCCTGCAGAAGATGAGTGGGTTAATTTTATTTTACCATAATCATTTTCTTCCCCAGTCTCATGCAGGACGTCACGTCCTGCGTTAGACTCATGGGGTTTAATTTATTTCACCATTATCATTTTCTTGATGGATGTAAATGCCGGGGATGATAAGCGGTAGAAATACACACCTGTACTTACCTG
>JACNLB010000099.1 GCA_014381755.1 Fidelibacterota bacterium
ATATTACGTATTCTTTCGATGGGCCAAATAATTAGAATTCCATAAATATTGAAGGCTAAATGGCCGAATGCAACTGCAAGGGGTGCATGGGTTCCCGAGACTAAACTGGCTAAAAGGGCCGTAATGGTTGTTCCGATATTTGACCCGAGAGTATAGGGGAAAATTTGTCTCAATTGTAGAATGCCTGCCCCGGCTAAAGGAACCACAAGGGATGTGGTAATCGAGCTGCTTTGCACAAGGATAGTAATAAAAACGCCAAATATCATGGCCCGAATCCATGTTTTAAATATATGTGAGTCAAAGAATGCCTCTAATTTTTCCATGACCAGGCTGCGAATTAATACCGTTAAATATCGTAAAGATATAAATAACAGGATTAATGCAGCGAAAATGAGAAGCCAGTTTTCGTTAATCACATCCTGCATTTTGAAAAAATCTTTGATGGCACCTACGGCAGGTTTTGTAATCATTTTGATTGGACTTTTAAATGTAAATGTCCCGGCACCCATAAATAGACTGGCCATCCAGTTGGCCGTTTTGCTGATCACCCCAAAGGAGAGTTGAAGCGGGAAAAGGATTAATACAGATAAAACATTAAAGAAATCATGAACGATGGATGCTTCAAAGGCACGTCGAAATTCATTTTTATTAACAACATGTCCGAGGGATACAATTGTGTTGGTAATACTGGTTCCGATATTCGCTCCCATGATATAAGGAATTGCCGCTGCAACGGCTATAATTGGATCTTCACCAAATGTACCTGCAGCTACCATTCCCACCACAATGGATGTTGTTGTGGAGGAACTCTGAATTAAACTGGTGGCGAGAATGCCGATAAATAATCCAATGAGCGGTGCTGCAGTTCCACTCATAAGTTGTTCTGCGAATCCTCTGCCAAGTCCTTTGAATCCTGCACCGATCATGCCAATGCTGATAAGAAATAAATAGAGAATCGCCAAAATAGCAGCGATTTTTAAATAATTGAAAAGACTTGAGGCTTGGCCTTTTGATTGGGTCATTTATTCATCGATTATAGAATCAAAAATTAGGGAATAAAGGAGTTGGTACAAAATAGAAAAGGGGTAAAACAATTTAATGGATCAAAATTTTAACAAAATTTCATTAGTTAAATTTTACCTGATTCATGACGGGTTATTTCTCCATCGACAAGATAAATCACATCTTCTGCTATATTGGTCGTATGATCGGCGGCTCTTTCTAAATATCGTGAAATAGCAATTACATTAAACCATTGATCAATTTTACTTGGATCTTTTTCAAGATTATTCTTCGCAATTCCATACATGGCCGCATGTAAATCATCAACTTCATCATCTGCCATTAAGACAGATCGTGCTATTTCAGCATCTGAATTCACCAACGAATCCAAGGACATATTCAACATTTGCTCAACTTTTTCAGCTATCGTAAACAGCGAATCCGGAATTTTAATTTCTGCAACGTCTGTTAAGAATTTTGTTCGAGATGCAATATTTACGGCTAAATCCGCAATGCGTTCTAAATCATTATTTATTTTTAAAACGGAAATAATGTATCTTAAATCAATAGCGACAGGTTGATAAAGAGCTAATATTTTTAAGCAATCTTCTTCAACTTCAACTTCTTTTTGGTCTATGATTTCATCATTCTCTATAACGCGATTCGCCAATGCATAATCTTTATCTGAAAATGCTTTTAATGCATTGCGTAAGGCTTCTTCAACCAATGCACCTACGTAGAGTATTTCTTTTTTTAAATGATTTATCTGATTTTCGAGATGTTTAGTCATAGCAGCGTCTCCTTATCATTAGCCAAAACGACCTGTAATATAATCTTCAGTTTGCTGATTATCGGGTTTAGTAAAAATATTTTTGGTAATTCCATATTCAATCAGTTCGCCTTCATATAAAAAAAGTGTATAATCTGAAACGCGTGCAGCTTGCTGCATATTGTGTGTTACAATTACAATTGTGTAATCCTTGCGAAGTTTAGTGATTAACTCTTCAATGTGAGCCGTGGATTTTGGATCCAAGGCGGAAGCGGGTTCATCCATTAAAATCACTTCAGGCTGCATGGCAATACATCTGGCAATACATAATCGTTGTTGCTGTCCGCCGGACAATGATAGAGCTGATTCGTTTAATCTGTCTTTAACTTCATCCCAAAGTGCTGCACCTTTTAAGCTTCCTTCAACAAGATTGTCAAAATTCCCTTTATATCCGTTTATGTGCGGACCCCAAGTTATATTTTTATAGATAGTTTTAGGGAAAGGATTTGGTTTTTGAAAGACCATTCCAATACGCCGTCGAATATCAACAGGATCAGATTGACGATCATAAATATCGACTCCATCAAATAATATCTGTCCATCTAATGAAAATGAATCAATAAAGTCGTTCATTCGATTTAATGTCCTCAAAAATGTGCTTTTTCCACAACCGGATGGACCAATAATGGCTGTTACTTTATTTTTTTCGATCTCTACCGAGCAGTTCTTTACAGCCAAACTGTCTCCGTATCTAATATTCAAATTGTGTATTTTTAGTACGGGATTATTAACTACCAACGATATTTCCTTTGCGCATAATTTCGTATTAAAACCGCCGTTGCATTCATCGTCAATAAAACCAATAGCAAAACGATGATTCCTGCTGCAGCGACTTCCTCAAAAGCTGCTTGCGGGCGCGATGCCCAGTTAAAAATTTGAATTGGTAAAGTAGAAAATGGGTCCATTACTGATTCAGGTATAAATGCAACATAGGTTAACGCACCAATCATAATTAATGGAGCCGTTTCACCTATGGCACGAGACATGGCTAAAATTACTCCCGTTAAAATACCCGGAAGTGATGCAGGCAAAACGTGGTGATATATAGTTTGCCACTGTGTTGCTCCTAAAGCATATGCACCATGGCGAATACTTTGCGGGACAGCTCTTAAGGCTTCCCGAGCTGCAATAATAATCACCGGCAAAACCAGAAGGCTCATCGTTAATGCACCGGCAATTAAACTCCTATCTAATGCAAAAAATCGAACAAAAATAGTTAATCCCAAAATACCATATACAATTGAAGGTACGCCTGCGAGGTTTGCGATATTTATTTCGATTAATCGAGCCAAACGCCCTTTTTTTTCATATTCTTCTAAATAAATTGCTGATGCAACACCAATTGGAACTGACAATATAAACACTAAACTGATAAGCCATGTACTTCCCCAAAGTGCAGATTTAATTCCAGCCTTATCAGGGAAACGAGAGGGGTAATTATTCAGAAAATCCAGATTAAGATAATGCAATCCTTGTATAGAAACATGGTAAATCAGAACAAGTAATATCAACAAAGACATCCACGTAAAAAGTTGGCACAGATATTTAAATATCCGTTCATTTTTCTTTCTTTTTGCACTATTCAAATTGAAGTTATTCATATACTTCTCTATAATGATTCATAATCCAATTTGCTGCAATATTCATTATTAAAGTAATAATGAACAAAAGTCCCCCGACAGCGAAAATGGTTTGATATTCAATTCCGCCTGCTGGGGTGTCACCAAGGCTAACTTGGACTATATATGCTGTCATAGTTTGAATGCTTTCTAATGGATTTAATGTAAGGTTCGGTGTCGCCCCGGCTGCCAATGTAACAGCCATTGTTTCACCAAAGGCTCGAGAAATAGCGAGAACGAACGAAGCGATTATACCCGAAAAGGCTGCCGGAACTGTTACACTTTTTGTTAATTCATATGGCGTTGCACCCAGGGCATATCCGCCTTGCCTTAACGTTACAGGAACTGAACGGATGGCATCATCACATAACGAAGCAACCATTGGCAAAATCATAATTCCTACCACTATGGATGCACTTAAACCGTTAAATATTTGCGTTTGTGGAAGCACAATTCGAATAACCGGTGTTATAAATGTTAGAGCAAAATAGCCATAAACGACTGTTGGAATTCCTGCCAGAATTTCAAGAATCGGTTTAATAATTTCGCGTGTACGATTTGATGCATACTCGCTTAAATATATCGCTGTTAAAAGACCAACGGGTAACGCAATCATACCTGAACCGATTACAATCAATAGTGTTCCGGCCATCAAAGGCAAAATGCCAAAAGATTTGGGCTCTAATAACGGCTCCCAATGTGTCCCAAAAAGAAAATCGGTCACTGGTACTGTCAGGAAAAAGGTAAATGATTCTCTTCCTAAAACACCAATGATCGCGAGAGTCGTAACGATTGAAATAAACGCAGAAAGAGCGAGAATCGATTTAATAACCCGCTCTTTGATTTTCATAGATAAGCTATGAGAAAAACGGAAAAACATTTATTTAGTAAATAAATCTTCAATCTTTACACCTACAGTATTCCGTCCGCTAAATACTGATCCAGTTACGCCTTTATTTAATCGGTTTAACCCTAATTCATATACTTTATCAGGAAGTGCTACGTAACCAACTTCACTTACAAGGTGTTTTGTATTTTCAAGATAAAATTCCACAAATGTTTTTACTTCGGGTTTTTTTATTGATTCAGGGTTAACATATATAAAAATAGGTCGGGAAAGAGGTTGATACGTTCCATTATTAATCGTTTTTTCTGATGGTGTAACTGGTCCATTTCCACCATCAATTGGAACGATATTGAGTTTATCTTTATTTTCTTTATAATAAGCAAATCCAAAAAACCCGAGCGAATATTTATCGCCGGCAATTCCTTGTACAAGAACATTATCGTCTTCGCTTTTGGAAAAATCTGAACGACATACCTGTGATTTTCCATTTATTGCTTCAGTAAAGTAATCAAATGTTCCGGAATCAGTCCCGGGACCATATAACTTTATTTCTTTTTCTGGCCATTCCGGGCGTACATCAGCCCATGTTTTGACTGTGCTGCCGGGCTTCCATATGGTATGAAGTTCTTCTTTTGTCAGATAATCAGTCCAATTATTGTATTTATTTACAACAACGGATAATCCGTCAAAAGCAATTGGCAATTCAATAAAACCTATAACATTTTCATTCGCTTTTTTTATTTCTTTACCTTTGATTGGTCTGGAAGCATCATTGATATCTATTTCACCCATCACAAACTTTTTGAATCCTCCGCCAGTCCCGGAGACACCAACAGTCACCCGTACTTTAGGATGGACTTTTCTAAATTCTTCTGCGACTGCTTCGGTGATAGGAAAGACTGTGCTTGAGCCGTCCACTTTTACGTAGCCGGATAATTTACTTTGCGTATTTGATTTTTCATTGTTTCCGCCACAACTAACCACGAGGATTGCTATAGACAAATTCAATAAAACGCTGATGATTGATTTTTTATTTATATTCATTTTTATATTCCTTATATCTTGAATTGAAAGTTTAAAGTGAGAATGGTTTCTTCACCATTTTTCCGATAGTTGGGCGCTATACACAATCCTTTAGTGGGTTGATATTCAATTCCTGCGATTAAATTATTTTCAGATGTTTCTGCTGAAATGATATCAAAGCGTCCGAAGATAGTCAAATGTTTATTGAATGAAAATTTTCCATACATGGATATGATTGAATTTGTTTCATCCTTATCGGCGGAATCCATTTTTTGATTATATTCTCCACCTAATCGGAATCCTTTTCCGGCAAAACCGCCGAACACTCCCATAACGGTTTTATTTTCTACGGTAACAGAATCCAAATCGTAAGGCTCATAAGAAAGGACTCCACCAATATTAAAGCCGTTTTTTGAACTTATTTTATTCTCACCATAAAATGCTTGAAATGATAGTTTCTTTTTTGAGTCATTTTCTGACTTTTTATATCCTGTACCATTTGTCATTAAACTGCTGATGGATAATTTTCCCATTGAATTATAGTACCCCATTCCCATATCTGCGGAACTGGAATATTTATATAAATCCATGGTTGACTTTTCAATGTAACGGTATCCCCAATTATTTTCTTGAATCTTGAACATATTCATTCCCTGAAGTCCGATAACAATTTTACCAAATCCTGTTTGCCAATCCATTTTTGCATTTTTCAGGTAAATGCCTTTAGGGGAATCTCCAGTATTTACGTCTGTTTGAAATTTGTAGGAGAGTTCATCCGTTATTTGTTTTTCCATCGTGAAATAAACTCTGCTAAATCCAAAGCCATTCACTGCATTATCTTCTTTCGAATGTGAATAATTATAAAATACTTTTCCTGAAAACGCAGAAGATTCCCCGCTGGCGGTTCCAATACAAGCAAAAATAATTACCAGTATGAGAGTATTTTTGTTTTTCATGATTCTACCTTTCTGTAGGTTATTAAGAAAGACTTTACAAAACCTTTCCATCGTTAATATGATGGTAGAAGGTTAATACCCTGATGTTAGAGTATTGTTAGGGATAAGTTAGAAATAGAATAGAAAAATTATTTTGGAAGCGTCATAGTAAATCTTGTACCGTTTGCCTCTGAACTTTCAACGGATATTTCTCCCCCATGAACAAATACTATATGTTTTACGATAGCAAGTCCAAGACCCGTTCCACCGGCTTCACGGCTTCTGGATTTATCCATCCGATAAAAACGATGAAAAATTCTGTCTTTATATTTTTCCGGTATGGGTTCACCCTGGTTGTGAAAATGAATCGTAAGTCCATTCTGTATTTCAGTCCTTACACTTATGGGTGTGGAAGGGTCCCCATATTTAACAGCATTCCCCAACAAATTAGTAAATGCTTCACGAAGGAGTTGAAAATCGGCTTTAACCTGAATAGACGCATCGCAAGAAATTTCAATGGAATTGTTATTTTGTTCTGCCATGGTTTTCACATCGTCAACTGCACCGTTTATGATGGGTAAAAGAGGTTGTGAAATAAGATCAAAATTTTCACTATCTTCCTGTGATTCAATTTTTGATAACCATAATAAATCATCAATGATTGCATTTAATCGATTAGAATGTTTTAATGATTTCTGAATAAAAGATTGATATTTCTCTTCGGGGATATTGTCTTGCGTTACCGTTTCTAAAAATCCCACAATAGATGTAATGGGCGTTTTAAGTTCATGACTTACATTTGCTACAAAATCTTGACGAATTTTTTCAAGCTGTTTTAATTTTGTAATATCACTCATAACCACCAAAACACCGGATTCGCTTTCCTGAAGCAAGGTGCCATTCACCAAGAAAAATCGATCCTTATTTTTTTTGATTCGAATCTCTTGTTTTAAAGGTTCATTTCTTTCAAGGAGTTCATTCAAGAATGACAAAAAACCGGAATCAAGAATTAGATTACTCACCGATTGACCAACTGGGGAATCATGGTTGATATCTAAATACGAAAGGGCAGAATCATTAATCATCAGCAGTTTTCGTTGATGATCTACAGCCAGAACACCTTCCGTCATGCTGGAAAGTATTGCATCTCTTTTAAGAAGGTATTTGTTTGGTCTTTTTTCTGACATTAATTATTGTAGCTTTTGGGAATAAATCAAGTTATGTATCGTTTGATTTGAACCGGTAGCCAACACCGCGAATCGTTTCGATGAGATTCCCCGCATCGCCCAAATTTTTTCTAAGTCCAACAATCTGGAAATCGATGGATCGTTCTGTAACCGGATAATTATCACCACGAATTTTATCAATCATCTGATAACGGGTAAAGACCCATCCAGGATGAGACGCCAGCAAGTATAGAATTTCGAATTCTGTGAAAGTAAAATCAATTTTTCGTTTATCTACCATCACTTCTCGGGTGCGTGGCCGGATTGATATATTTTCAATATGTACGGATTTTTCTGAATCAATATCCAGAACTTTACCACGACGAAGAACCGATTGAATCCTGGCAAGCAACACTTTCAAACTAAACGGTTTTGTTACATAATCATCGGCACCTGCTTCCAGTCCTTTCACAATATTTTCTTCCTGTCCCAATGCAGTAAGAATAATGATAGATGTTGCTTCTGTTTCCTGATCCGATTTCAGTATGCGGCAAACATCCAAACCGTGTATTCCGGGAAGCATCAAATCTAAAAGGATTAAATCAGGGTCGAGATTTCTCGCTTTATCCAAACCCGATTCTCCATTTTCAGAAACAGATATCTGGTAACCAGCCTTCTCAAGATTAAATTCCAGCAGTTCCGCAATGTCTACTTCATCCTCAATAATAAGGATATGTTTTTTAAATTCACTCATTTATAGTTC
>JACNLB010000132.1:0-4240 GCA_014381755.1 Fidelibacterota bacterium
GCGTAGAGTTCTTCTTTCATAGGTAAAAGATATTCTTTATCAATCCATGCTCGGCGTTTGGGATAGGATAATCCTTTTTTCTTCGCATCCATGACCATTATCCAATGGTCGCGCCCGTCGATTATTACCGACCCTTCCAGCGTTGATGTATAAAGATCTGTGAAAGATTCGTCTTCCATCATATCTTTGTAAGACATATCCGAACCCATAACAGATTGGCGAAGCATGTGCCCTGAAATCTGAATCACCCGATCTGTTTGGGGAGAGTAAGTCCAAAGTTTATCGCCCACTTTCAGCATTTTTGTTCCCGCTTCTCTGGGCGGTGAAAGATATTCCGTAAATGCCAAATCTGTTCCCACAACCCAATTCTTTGATTCAATGGTTCGGCTTGCCCGCCGTCCGTGAACTACCATTTTGCTGGTCAAGATTCGACTCTTTGCATTCAGATTATCATCCATAGCTTGAATGATTTCATCAACGGTCATTTCATTTTGCCCGAAAGCAAATGAAAATAAAATTATTAAAATAATGTGTTTCATTTTTACTCCTTATACTGCATCAAATTCTTCGGGATATTTAACGATCCCACTTACATTATTTAGACTGTCTTTAACAAGTTCAAGTCCCATAAATGCATTTGTTGGAACATCAAAAGGTGCAGTTATTTTCCATTTAGTTGTTGGCTCAAATCCAAATTTTGGATAATAATTCTCATGACCTAAAACAATAACAGATTTAAATTTCAGTTTTGCTGCAGTGGATAGTCCTTTATTGATAAGTTTGCCACCAATTCCTTTTTTTTGATATTTAGGTAAAACGGCCATTGGAGCAAGCGATAAGCTTTCATGTTCGTTTTCATTAACATCAATTATCTTGATTTTAGTAAATAAAATATGACCAACAATTTCATCGTTCAATAATGCAACTAATGACAGTTGTGGAATAAACTCTTCATTTTTTCGTAGAAGGTCAACGAGAACAGCTTCTTCTTTTTCTTCAAATGCAAGCGTATTTAATTCATAAACATTTTTATAATCTGCTTTATTTTCTTGTCGGATAATTAATTTCATAAATGTTCTTTCTTATTATTTTTCACGTTTCAAGTTCTTTAAAAAGCTGTGCCATTTCCCGTTTATAAATCGCCCGTCCAGCCAGCATGGTGCCAAAAACTGTTGCCAATACGCCGGGGATAATCCCGATATAATATAAATCAGGTGTGACTTTGGTGTAGAACACGGTGGACATTATCATTGTTGTGGAATTCAAATTTTCAAACGCTGCGGAATAATCAATGCCCACTTCCTGCACATAATAGGTCAGGGGCAAACCAATGAGCGTTCCAACAATCGTGCCAATGGTCCCAATGATAATCGATTCCAAAATGAGTGACCGATATACTTGTCCTTTTGTTTCACCCATGGCAAGGCGAACACCAATTTCACCGTATCGACGAAGACCGCTCATGATGCCCATATTCCATAAAACAATCATGGCAATAGAGAGAAAAATGCCAAGAATGATAAAAACAGACCAATCCACAAGATCTATCATGGTTCCCATTTGATTCGCATCTCGGAGTGCAATCATACTGGAACGAAATATGTCAGTGGTATCTGAATGATTTGCGTTGAATTCGTTCCGAATTGTGATGGCGTTATCATCGTTGTAATATAAATCGTGCGTAAACCCGAGAATTTCTGATGCCGCATCTTCCATATCTAACGCTTGGCGAGCGCCTTCAATATCCACCAACATCATTTGTTTATCCAGTGGTCCCATACCCAAATTAAATGTGCCAACCACGGTAAAATTAAATGTGGTAAAAGCATTATTCATGGTGGTGCCTATGTATGTCACTCTATCACCAAGAGATAGCCCAAGTTTGTCAGCTAATTTATGCCCAACCAAGGCGTCGTCAGATTTTTGAATCATGCGCCCAGTAACAATGCGTTTTTCCAATTCCCATAATTCATGTTGACGGGAATTATCCGATAAAAAATCAATCCCATACGCCATGACAGGACCTTGAGATTTCGTTTCGCCCTGTTCATCGGGAAGGTCCAATAATCCCGCAAAAGATATTTTAGGCGACCAAAAATAATCCGGATATACCAAATGCAAAATTTCAACAATTTCACCTACATTCATGAGTGCGAGATCATTTGGTAATAATTGACTTTCTTTTTGATAAGCATGTGTCATGATTTTTACATGGCCTGAAGAAATAACAGCCGTGTCCCGGAACATGCCATTCATGGTTCCCACAAGAAATCCCCGATTAAAAATCACCAATGCCACAATGAGCGAAACGACAATGATGGGGAATAAACTTCGAGATCGATCTCGAAGAATACCTTTTAGAACGAATTTCAACATGAGTTATTTCCGTAATAATTTGACCCCTTTGTGTTTCCCCTGAAACAAGTGCGGGATGCAAGCACCCTGTGACAGGGGAAAAAAATAGGATTGAGAATATTAATCATTTGATCTTCTCCCCAATAATACAGGAGAAAAGTAAAGGAATTATGAGCCCGATTAATCCGGCGTATAATAGTCTTGAGTAATTTTGATTTTCTTACCTTGCGTATCCCACTTTTGTAGGGGGATTTATGGGGGTTTATAAATAATGAAAGAAAATTAAAATTGCGATTATCCTTTGCCCAAGTAATATATCGCCCAAATTTCTGATATTTCTCATAGGATTTAACCATTATTTTTCACCCCACTTTGATTCTCCCCTATGATAGGGGAGAAGACAAAAGGATTTCAACTCAAATACAGTTCTACAATGCTTACAAATCTTTCTGTGTAGCTTAAACATTAATTTATTTTCCCCCGAAGTGCATCCGTGGGTTTCATCTTGGCAATGCGACGGGACGGCATATAACTTAAAATTAAAACGACAAATGAAATAAATAATGTTGTTGTAACAAAAAGTCCCATAGAATAAACAGGGATTAATCTTTTTGCAACGATGAGTCCCATTTCGGCATAATCAATGGGCAATGGAATACCATAAAGCGCAAAATAGATAAAAACAGGTCCGCCTAAAATCAATGTCATAATTAGAGCAAAAAAGGCATTCATTCCACCTTCCAAAGTAAACAATCCAACCACGCGTGCCCGAGTCATTCCCACCGCCATGAGTGTCCCAATTTCTTTCCTTCGTCGAAAAATAGATAATATTTGTGAATTGAAAATGCCCATTCCTGCCAAAGCTAAAAGAATCAAATACATGATTTGCGCTCCTGGTTCATCTGCTTCAATCATGGCTTCCATATCCCGCATGAGATAATTAACATCCCGATAAATCCACTTTCCCTTGTTTTGAACTGTAGAAATATTTTTTACGAATGTCACAAATGTTGCTTCGTCTTTCATGTCTAACATGGTCTGCGCTCGCTCCAGCGGAATCCAAATAGTGCCCACATCCACCTTAAAATTTTCTGTTTCCATAATATATACAATCACGCCTTCGTCCGCATCATATGTTCGATTTGCGTCCAGCCAACGAATAGCAAAAGTGTCACCTACTTTCAATTGAGTATAATTCGCCATTCCGCTCCCGATAAGCACAGGAATCAAACCGTCTGCTTCTTGCTCAAGCGATTTTGTTGGCAAATTCACGATGGATTGGGTCGGCTCAATCCCTTTCATCATAACAGGCATCATGCGTCCATTTGGATAAATAGAAGCTTGACTTACCAAAACAGAAAATGCCTTTTTGTTATGAATTAAGTCGTTGATTTCGTCAGGTGGAATTCCGTGCGAATCTTCAAATGAAAAAGGATCCAGCGGATCATATTTTGGATGCCAATACGCGCCACCAGCCACTTCTGTATCGATGGTTACTTGCTTTGCGTGGGATCGCATACCGTCATACATGCCCGATACAAAAATAATCATAAAAAATGAAATGGCTGTAACGAACACATTTAACCACGTTCGTATGCCGGCACCGATCAAGTTTTTAATGGCAAGATTAAAAAGCATCATTTAAAAGTTGGATTATTGGATGAATGGATTTTTGGATTGCTGGGCTTTGCGAAAGTTGTTTTTACTTCCGCAAAGTTGGGTTTTAGATGAACCAAATAATTGTTGTTGTTCATTTGTGTAATAAGATTGATGGCGAAAATCTCTGCGGAAGTAAACCCAGTGAAATAAAAAAAGATTTCACGGGTCAAGAAAAAACTTTCGCAGAGAAATTTAACGTTGTTTTTATTTTTAATTCTTATTCTGT
>JACNLB010000132.1:5038-8087 GCA_014381755.1 Fidelibacterota bacterium
ATGAATTGAATTCCAGATCCAAACCCGGCAACAGATTGGGGTAATGATTCTTTAGGAATGCCATACTCCGTTCGTTTTGGACTTTGAGACAAAATTAAATTTAAGCTGTATTTATCATAAGTGGCACTCCAACGAAAATAGGAATACGTTCGTTTTTCATTCCAGTCAATTTGTGAAATAAACATGGTGGAATGAACCATTCCCAAGGGCAGCATTGCCATAAAAGCTGTGAATGTTTGATCATCAGTATTTCCATCTTGGATGAACAGGGATTCGGTCATAATCAACAATCCGTTGGCAATAGGCAATGTATAGTCAGCCCCAACAGTAAGCATTTTAATATCGGAATTCTCTGAAGTTATAAGTGCCGTTTCCAACCAAGACCCTATAAATCCGTCATGTCGGATGTCCAAAGCAATCCGTTGATGTGGTTCAGAAATTACAAGTCCCAATTGCCCAACTTGCTGGGGCGTTTTGCTTGGATCAGAATGAAATGTAAATCCGAATTCGCCGAAAGAAGATGAGAGTTCTGCTCGACCCCCAAATGATAGAGTATCTTGTTCATTTTGAATGGCCCAAGACCAAACAGAGAGTGAGTTGGACGGAAACCATTTTAAACGCAAAGCGTCCACTCCGTCGGTTTGATTGGTCGGATCTTTTAAGTCAATCGTATCAAACCAGGAAAGTGTTCTCAAAATTTGTGATGGACCAAACACAATTTTTTGCAAACCAAGGCGCGCTTCCAATTTTTCCGAAGAGTATCGAATCCAAAGACGATGATTCTTTTCTTGATTCGAAATAAGAGAATCGCCGGAATAAGAACGGTCAAAACGATACGCCCATTCAAAATCGACAAAGGAAAAATCGGATAAATCCCGAGACAGGGACAATGTTGGAATGTATCCCAAGTTTGATTCATAAGCAGATTGCCCGATTGGAACATCATTTCCTGTAAGTCCGCTCGCCCAGAATTGACCTTTGGTTGAGAATGGCTGTGCGCTCAATAGTATGTGAAAATTCACCCAGAGTAAAATAAATTTAATTATTCTGTTATTTTCAGTTTTCTTTTTTTCAGTTCGCATATCCCTATCTTACTATTTGTTCTCTTTAATTCTGCGATTTGTTTCCATTTCCAATGTCACAGGTTCGTAATCAAACAATTCTCTCAATGTTTTGTGATCGGACGGTACATTTTCAGCCAAATCCGATGGGAAATTGTTGAGCATTTTTAGACTTTTATATAAAAACCTAACAAAGGGAGCAAATGGTAAAAGTAGAAGTGACACAATATTTATAACCATTAACGGAACTGCTTTATGTTTAATTTCCTTTCCGCTGATTAGAGAAATGTGTTTTGCCGCTTCTGGAAAGGTAAACGCTTCCGGTCCTGTTAGTTTTATGCGTCTTCCATTTAAATCATCCCGCAATGCTGTCTGGGCTGTTATTTCACCTACATCTTCAGATGAAATACTTGGAATTGCATTTAGGCCACCGCCGGGTACCATCATTTTCCCGTTTCTTATAAATGCAAAGAATATTTCAAATGAGGGTGAATCACCTAATATTGTCCAATTAAAATCGGATTGTGATATTTTGGATTCTATCTCAATTTTGATCTCACCAAATTCCGGTATTTTCAGATCATTCAACAATTGTTTTCTCATTTCATATCCTGACAAATAAACCAATCGTGAAATATTTTGTTTTTTTGCTTCTTCCATAATTGACAGGACACCATCCCGTTCAATCTGTTTCATTTTTCTAATTAGTTTATTGCTCATTGCCGAAAGACAAATAATGATTGTACTTACATTTTTCAGAGATTCAATTACGGATTGACGATTAGTAACATCTCCTTGAAATATTTCTACTTTTTCTCCGAACAATTCTTTTGCTTTATCATAATTGCGGCTTACAACTTTAACCGATTTCCTTTTCTGAATAAGTTTTTCAACTACTTTTTGTCCAAGATACCCGGTACCGCCGTAAACTAAAATTAGATTATTTTCAGTTTTCATCTTTCCGCCTGAATGCCCATTTTTTCCATATCATCCAACAACCGAACAGGTTCAACCAACTGTCCCATCCAATGGAGTCCCGGATTTTTAATGGTTCCATCTAAATATTGAAGAAGGCATGCAACCACCGGAATGGCTGTAAAATCGTATCCATCATCATGGCTTAATGTCAAATTATATGATGTCGCTTTCCCATTAGTTTTTCCTTTTGCCTCCAATTTCAGCATAGTGTAGTAGGGTGGTTTGGCCGAAAATTTCCACGCCCAGGCAAATAAATTGCCCATGGGTTTCGCCATAATATTCGGAAACAATTTCATCATGAGCATTACAATTGGCATGATTAAATAATCCACAAACCAGCCAAACCCGGCGATGTAAAAACCGGTATTTTTCAATGATGGAATTTGATTGGGTAAATCGCGCAATTCTTCAAAAAACATGGGGACGCACATTTTCTTTCCAGCCGGTTCTCCGAAATCAATTGTGAGAAAATCTTTCATTGACCAAAACCCCGGAGTTTTCCAGTTTCCGTTTTTCAGGATCAACATTTCATAATCATTTAATTCTTTTATGAATTCTGTTTTGGTCGCTTCTGTCATGGTTGTATTTTTCCAATCTGCACTGATCGCTCCGGCAGTGATGGCTGTTTCCAGTTCATCCATTTGAGAATCGGCATAGCGCACCAACGCCGAGGGTAACCCGGGATGAAATCCCGCTTCGCTGATAAAACATAATCCGGAATCTTCTATTTTATCTTTCATGGATTTTAAGATGCGAACTTTTTCTGTTGAATATTGAACGTCCAGATAATCGCATTTTGCTGTTATACAGGCATGAGCGATATTTTCAGTAAATTGAGCAGTAGATGCGGCAGAGACAACCATGCTAACATTGGTAAAAGCTTCTGCCAATGAATCCCTATTTGACGCATCAATCGAAACCCAAGTTACGCGTTTCGGTTCATTCAATTTTTCTGCTGTATGAATAAGTTTTTCATCATTCCGTGCGCCTATAATAATCTGGACATCGGT
>JACNLB010000085.1 GCA_014381755.1 Fidelibacterota bacterium
CAGTGGGTTGATGACCATCAATCCAAATGTATTCTGCTTTTACTTTACTCATTTTATACCCTTTTATAATTAGTTAATATTTTATGTAAACCACTTGAATCTCCTATAATTATTAGGATAAATAAATTATATCCAAAGGAAAACAAGGCAAAATATACAGTTTTAGCCTATAGCTTCCGAACCTTTTTCATTGGTGCGTATGCGAATACATTCTTCAATGGGTAAAATAAATATTTTTCCTCTTCCTTTATCGCCTTCTTTTCTAGCAACGGTCGTAATTGCTTCTACGGCATGTTCTACGAACTCATCATTTACTGCGATTTCAAGTCTGACTTTCTTAAGTAATGTAATTTCATGAGCTATTCCTCTATATACTTCATGCACAGGAATTTCCTTTCCTTGTCCAAGGGCATTGGATACAGTAAATCTATAGATTTTCTTCTTCAACAATTCTTCTTTCATTGCCGGCAATTCTTCCGGTTGTATAATTGCAATTATCAATTTCATTTTTAAAATCTCCTTATTGTTCTATTCTACTGTGAAAATTTGAAATCCGGCATACGCTTCCATTTCATGTTCGCCCAAATCCAAGCCAATTAATTCTTCTTCTTCGCTAACACGAAGTCCTATAGTTATTTTAATTGCATAAAATATAACCAATGCTGAAGCAATACAGAATAATCCATAGGAAACAACCCCTATCAATTGGATTAAAAAACTATATTCACTACTAAAAATTCCGACAGCTAATGTACCCCAAATACCGCAGGTTAAATGAACAGAAATTGCTCCAACTGGATCATCAATGCGAATGCGATCAAAAAATATCACTGACAGCACAACTAAAAGTCCAGCAATAAATCCGATAATAACAGCATACATCGGCATTATCACATCTGCACCAGCTGTAATCCCTACTAATCCTGCCAGTGATCCATTCAGCACCATAGACAAGTCAGGCTTTTTTGAAAGCGTCCAGGAAACAGTCATAGCACCTATAATTCCAGCTGCAGCTGCCAACGTTGTAGTAACAAACACAAATGAAACAGGGCCGGGATCTGCAGACAGAACCGACCCGCCATTGAACCCATACCATCCAAACCATAAAAGAAAAACACCTATTGTTGCCAGGGGTAAGTTGTGCCCCATAATTGGTATGGTTCCGTTTTTATGATATTTCCCAATACGAGGTCCTAATACTGATGCTCCAATCAGGGCAGCCCAGCCACCGACACTGTGAACAAGTGTAGATCCTGCAAAATCGTAGAATCCCATTTGATCCAACCAACCGGCACCCCATTTCCATGAACCCGCAATGGGATAAATAAATGCTACATAGATTGTGGAAAAAACCAAAAAACTACTTAACCGTATCCGTTCGGCTACAGCTCCGGAAACGATGGTTGCTGCCGTGGCAGCAAACATCGCCTGAAAGATAAAATCCGTGAAGTATGTATATGATCCGTCAGCATATTCTATTAGACCAGCTACGTCAGGCGGACTTGCAATTCCCCATCCAGCAAAACCAAAAAAATTTCCTAATGAAAATTCCCCTGGATACATAAGATTAAAACCGCAAATCGCATAGGTTAATAAACCAATAGCAATGATGGAGACATTCTTAAAAAGGATATTAACGGTATTTTTCGCTCGGGTCAATCCAGATTCCAATGTGGCAAAACCCAGATGCATAATAAATACCAAAAATGTTGCAATGAGCATCCAAATATTGTTTATCGTAAATAAGGCTTGATCTACGCCACCAGAAACATCCACGGCAAAAAGACTTTCTGCCGTTAAACTTATAAATAGTGTAATTAATATTAATTTCATTGTTTCCTCTACTCTTTAGGATTATTCAATGTATTTATTATAATGATACCCCAAAAACAAGAAAGGATGTTTCCTGTTGTGGGTTAATAATATACGCGGCTGAAAACAAATCTCTTTGGGCAGTAATACCTATGTTAACTATACCAAAAGAATCGTTTTCATCTTCTGGCTCAATTGTAAACATCCCATTACCCATGCCTAGAATCACAGGTCCATATGAAAGTTCCAAATACGTTGAATTATTAGTATCTATGAAAAAATACCCTGCAAAAATATCTACAGCTTTAATAGTTGTACTGATTCCAGCTTCAACAAAATGCTCTCCTCCCTCTTCGGAATAATCAAAGAATCGATCCGATCCATCATAGACAGGGAAAAAGTAATCTGTTATACTTAAGGTTAAACCCCCAAGATTAGCTGTGATAAAAACATCATTCTCATTCGCGTTTCCATTATTTACCGCCCAAGAGCTCCAAGCTCCAATTTTGATTGGCCCCTTGGAGTATTCTAAATACGGTTGAAGGCTGGCGGCATTTCCAAAATCTGTGCCTCGCCACACATAACGGTTAAAGACATCTAATCCGATTTCAAACTGTCCGTAACCAGTTCCAGTGATAAACAATAAAATTATCCACATCTTGATATGCTTAATCATAATGTTGCTCTCTTTCTATTTTTTAAATGAATGAAATAATCAGAAAACTTTCTGATTCAACACTATGAGTATAATACGTAAATATATGTGGTGCAATAAATTTTAAATATAAAATATAAATATTATTAATTTATTTAGGTGATATTATATATTTACATAAATTTATTCTGTTTTATAAATTTGATAAATGATTTTCATTCGTTGAGTATAACTCCCAATCTATCAGCAGCATGGAGATCATAAATATCCTGAAAATCCATAATTTCTTGAGCAATAGAAACAATACTTTTAAAATAATGTTTTTGATTTTTCCAATCTGAAATGATTCGATTAGCTATAACGGAATCCGTATGAAAAATGTGGTTTTTTAAGAATCGTTTGATAAGATTTTCATCGCTTATTGACAGTTCTTTTTCTTTTGCAAACTCCTTATTCAGCCGGTAAGAAACAGGATTGTTTTTAGTATAAATAAAAGCCTGTCCTCCGGTCATACCAGCACCAAAATTATGTCCGATTTCACCTAAAATAATAACCGTTCCTCTGGTCATATATTCACAACCATGGTTTCCTATTCCTTCAATTACAGCTGCGGCGCCACTATTTCTCACCGCAAACCGTTCGCCGCCCCGGCCAGCTACAAAAAGCGTTCCGCCTGTGGCACCATATAAGGCCACATTTCCTATAAGGGTATGTTCTTTTTTCTTACGCTGAACTGCGCTGGGCATACGAATTGTAATTAGTCCGCCAGACTGCCCTTTACCTACATAATCATTTGCAACGCCCCTTAATCGCAATTCAACTCCATCAGAAAGATAGGCACCAAAACTTTGACCTGCGGCTCCAGACATTTGTACTTGAATGCTACCATTGAAATTTCCTTTTCCGTAAAGAAATGCAATTTCACCCGATAAACGTGTACCTATTGACCGCTGTGTATTATTTACAATTTTTGCAACAACTGCATGACCGTGGGTTAAAATAGCTCCTCTGACTTCATTGATAATTTCTTCATCGAGACTTGTTATTTTTTGACGGTCCTGAAACCTCACTTTAGCTGTAGTAGTAAGAGGTAGTCCTTTTTTAGCGACTGGATTAAATATATATGAAAAGTCTAATCCTTTTTTATATACATAATTCCGAAACTCTTTATTTATTTTTAATAAATCAGTTCTACCCACAAGGGAATGAATACTATCAAAACCAAGATTTGCTATTTCATAACGAACTTCTTCACTTATATTTTCGAGGTATTGTTTGACGTAACCGGCTTCACCTTTAAATTTTTTCATATATTTAACATCTTGAGTAGCGATACCGGCAGGACATGTGTTTAAATGACATTGCCTTGCCATAACACAGCCAAGGGTTACCAACAATGCTGTGCCAAAATCATACTCCTCAGCTCCCAATATAGCCGCCACTATTATATCGGATCCTTTTTTAATCCCGCCATCAACTCGAAGAGTTACTTGATCCCTGATATTATTCGCCACAAGAGTTTGATGTGTTTCAGCTAAACCCAGTTCCCATGGAAATCCTGAATGTTTAAGTGAGCCTAATGGACTGGCACCTGTACCTCCGTCACCGCCTGATATTAAAATAATGTCTGCTCCTGCTTTTACTACCCCAGATGCAACAGTCCCCACGCCGGGCTGTGCAACAAGTTTTACCGAAATTCGAGCCCGAGGATTTACCTCCTTCAAATCATAAATGAGTTGTTTAATATCTTCAATGCTGTAAATATCGTGATGAGGAGGGGGAGAAATGAGCGGTACTCCGGGTGTTGAAGATCGAGAATGTGCTATTTGAGCTGTTATTTTATGCCCTGGTAATTGTCCGCCTTCGCCGGGTTTCGCCCCTTGTGCCATTTTAATTTGAATTTCCCGCGCCGCTGCAAGATATTCAACGACTACCCCAAATCGCCCACTAGCTACTTGTTTTATATATGAGTTAACATTTTTATCCGGATTTGTTCTACTGTACCTGTCGTCTAACTCACCGCCCTCGCCAGTATTACTGCGCCCACCAGCTAATGCCATGCCCCTGGCCAGTTCCCTATGAACTGTTTCAGAGATTGCACCTAATGACATTGCGCCGGAACCAAATCGTCTAAGGATTTTTTCCTTTGGTTCAGTCTGATTAACAGAAATTGCATCTCGTTTACTATTATACTGAAAAAGATCACGTAAATAGACAGGTTCTGGTGATTCGATTTTCTTTTTTTCTTTTTTATTTGCAGCAAACTGTATGTTTTTGAATTCGCTTGGAGAATAGCCATGGAGTTCACCTCCTTTACGAAACCTGAAAAACCCGCGTTCAATAAATTCTGGTTCTTTATTTCCAAAAGCGGCATTATGCCTGTTTTTTTGGACATTTAAAATGTGCTCTATATTAATTCCACCAAGATCACTATTAATTGATGGGAAATATTTCTTAAGAAATTTATTAGACAACCCCAAGGCATGAAACAGCATACTTCCGTGGTAGCTACTGATGGTTGATATGCCCATTTTCGCCATGATTTTCAACAGTCCTTTTTCAAGAGCATAGCGATAATTCCCCATTTTTTCCGTCCAATTTTCATCATCAACAAAATGTTCGCGGATCAATTCATAGGCCATATACGGGTATACAGCGCTCGCTCCAAGTCCGATCAGAACTGCCACATGATGATCTTCTACTATATCCCCTGATAAACAAATCAAGGAAACTTTGCTTCTTAATTTTTTTTCAACAAGAAAATGATGAACAGCAGACACAACCAAAGGCATGGGCAGTGGCAGACGTCCCTCTTTCAGCTCTTCATCGGTTAGAAATATGATACGCACACCTTTTTCCACTGCTGCTCTGCACTGTTTTATAATGTTAGTCATACGGGTTTCACCGTCTCCATCAATTGTGCAATGACAATATATTCGTTTATATGGATATTTTTTCTTTAAGCTGTATAGTTTTACCACTTCATTGGGAGATAATATTGGGCTTTCAATCCTGATAGCTCCATTAAATGTGGGGCGTGTATCCAATAAATTGTTTTCTGATCCAAGATATTTAAAAAGCGCCATAACACCTCTTTCTCGAATAGAATCTATTGGGGGGTTTGTCACCTGAGCAAATACCTGTTTAAAGTAATCATAAAATCGACGATCTTGTTTGGAAATGGCTGCCGGAGGCGTATCATCTCCCATAGAACCAATGGGTTCTCGTCCGCTGGTGGCCATGGGAATCAGATAGCGGGTTAAATCTTCCTTTGACCAGCCAAACGCCACGCGTAATCTGGGATTAAAGCCATTTTCTGGTAAGCCATAAATACCGAATTCCTGTTGATGATTTTTCCTGGTTATCGTTGTTAAATATTTCTCCAAAGAAGCAGAATATGATTTCTTTCCAGCAACGATTCTTTTCAGGTCGTGGTTGCGAATTATGCCTTTCCCTTTTAGGGATACTGAAAATATTTCTCCGGCGCGCATATGGTGATGCAAATCCAGATTTTTATAAGCTACATCTGTAATACCTGTTTCGGATGCCATTATTACTAAACCATCTTTTGTAATCGTATATCTTAAGGGGCGCAAACCATTTCGATCCATTTTTGCAACCACATAATCTCCATCTGTAAACACGATGGCAGCGGGGCCATCCCAAGGCTCCATGAAATTCTCATGGTATATATAAAAATCTTTTAAACCTTTTGGAATAAATTTATCATATTCATATGGGTCAGGTATCATCATCATAGAACTGCTAAATAAATCCCGTCCGCTTCTAATTAAAAATTCCAAAACATGATCAAAGCTTTCTGAATCGCTTCCTTTGCCATTAACGATCGGTTTTATTGATTCTAAATCGTTTTTCCAAAACTGAGATTTAATTTCCTGCTCCCGGGTTTGCATCCACAATCGATTTCCCTTGATTGTATTAAATTCTCCATTATGGGCCAGCATTCTAAAAGGTTGAGCCATGGACCATGATGACTGAGTGTTTGTTGAAAATCTTTCATGGAAAATCGCAAGTTTGACTATATATTTTTCATGAGCAAGATCCTTATAAAAATGATCAAGCTGATCAGATGTCATAAGTCCTTTATAAACAATTGTTTTTGACGAAAGAGAACAAATATATGATTTTTTCTTTTGTCTGGTAATATCTTTTTCTATTTCTTTTCTTATCAAATACAATCTTGATTCCAATGGGCGACTACTTTTTCTGGATTCTGTTAAGAAACACTGAACAATAAATGGTTGTGTAGATTGTGCCAAATTTCCCAATGATTTGGGATTTACTTTTACCTCTCTAAAAGTTATTAAGTTAAAACCTTCTTGATCTGTATGTGTTTTTACTGTTTTTTTCAACCAAGAATATTCTCTGGTAGTAGTAAAAACCATTCCTATTGCAAGTATTCGGCGGGGTGGAATTATTATACCTAATTCTGTATAAAGTATTTCCCGGAAAAATTGTTTAGGTATATCTGTCAGTATTCCAGCGCCGTCTCCTGTTTGTTTATCTGCAGAGATAGCGCCTCTATGTGCTAAACGTTTTAACCCTTTAATAGCTAGCGGGAGAACCCTTTGTTCAGGTTTACCTGAAAGGGTTACAATAAATCCTGTACCACATGCATCGTGAAACGAACCAGCATCAAAAAGAGGATACATGTTTTGTCTTTCTTTCATAAATATTCAGATTAAATAAAGACTGCAGAAGAAAAAAATTGCCTCAACATTTGTTGAGGCAACGAATTGAACTATAAAGTTTTCAGGTGATTTATGCTATCAATACCTAGAAATATTGTTTCAAAAAATTTGGGGTTTCTTTTCGTGCCTGCTTATTTTTCCCTATAAATATTAAACCTTTAAATATTATAATTCAATAAACATTATTAATTAAGTAATATTATATAACTTTTTTAATGTTATTAAGTCATTTTTCATTGTTTCTTTATATGTTGAAAGAACAACATTTGATTGAGTTCTGGACACTCCCGGCCAGTTTTGGATTTCATATAGAAAATCTTCAAGAGCTTGAGAATTTTTTACACGTACTTTTAAAATATGTGAACCTCCACCTGTTATAGAATGACATTCCAAAACTGTCTTTGAATCTTTTGATTTTTGTACAAAATCTTCATAATGATCTGAGTGTTCACTGATAATAAATACAAAAGCCGTTAGATCAAGACCAACGTGTTTATGATCTAATACGGCAACAAATTGTTTTATTAATCCTTTTTCAGTTAATTTTTTTATTCGTTCACCTACCGCTGGTATTGACAAATCTACTTCTTTGGCAATATCGCTGGCTGTTGAACGTCCATTATGTTGGAGAATTTCTAATATTTGAATATCTTTATTGTCAAACATATGTACTACCTTTTTATTGTTATAGGAACTTATAGCCGAAATATTTTATTAAAAAGAGAAGGATTACTTATAATTTTTTGTAATTATACAAATTTACACTGTGAATAATAATCAATTAAAAATAAAATCCCCATTGCATAAGCATTCTTAAAGCAAAATTATCTTCTCCC
>JACNLB010000147.1:0-2196 GCA_014381755.1 Fidelibacterota bacterium
AAATGAATTCTCTAAAATCCTATCTTCAAGACCCATTTTTGAATCGGCTGTATAAAGAAATTCGAAAAGCCGGTTCTATGAAATCTATTTCATTGGATTTGACCGATGAATGCAATATTCGTTGTGCCGGATGTTATTATTTTTCTGAAGAAATGGACAATGTAAAAACACCTAAAGATGAAAGTCAATTTGATGCATTTATCCAAAATGAATTAGAAAGGGGAACCAATTTTGTTACCATTGTAGGGGGCGAACCGAGTTTACGATTGGACCGACTCAAAAAGATTTATGACAATTTTAAAATGAATGTTTCCACCAACGGTATCATAAAAATCCCGAAAGATGGTTTTGAGAATATGCCCATTGGCGTATCCGTTTGGGGGAATCATGAAACAGATACAAAATTGCGGAGTAATGGAAAGCGAGATTTATTTTCCATTGCATTAAATAATTACAAAAATGATTCTCGCGCTTTTTGGTATTATACCGTTTCTGCAGGGAATGCCCATGAAATTGTACATGTGGTGGATGAATGTGTGGCAAATGGGAATAGAGTTTTGTTTAATTTTTACAGCGATATCACCAATCTGGGAAGTGCCATGGACCACCGAAAAGGATTTGATAAAGTTCGAGTAGAAATCGATAAGGTGATTGCTCGCCATCCTGGTTATATTTTTCTTTCATCCTATTTGACACAGGTGATTTCAACAGGGAAACTTTACGATCAAAGTTGGGGGTATGATGTATGCACCACAGTGAGCACAAATAATCCTGTCAATGCGGAGCGGATGGAAAATGGCAATCTTTACAGTCCACATTTTCGGGCGTATAATGCAGATTTTAAGACAACTCGGCGATGTTGTGTTGGGATCGACCGTTCCTGTGATTCCTGTTTTGATGTGTGGAATCATTTTTCCTGGGTCATGCTGAATATGAAAAAACATCTGGGTTCGAAGCAAGAGTTTACCAATTGGCTCACCAGTATGTATTTGTTTTATCTCATTAATCGTTTAGTAGATTATGAAGATGGTGTGAAGGATTTGGGGGAAATACATGGGAGAACAAATGGAGTGATGGAAAGTTGGAATATTGGAGTAGTGGCACAGAGCTCACAGAGACGCACCCCGATATGCTCATGAATTGCTACGGGGCAGGTAGAGAGAAAAGCAATAAATGAAAAATCTATTTATGGTCAACTTTGAAAAAAATAACTTTTCGGAAGCATCAATCTTTCGGAAAGTAGGAATATCATCAATCCATTTATCCAGTAATCCGCTAATCCGATTTTTCAAATGACGCTTATTCATGTTGTGGATCCTGAAATCAAATCAGGATTAAAGCAGATTGAAAATCTTCGAGAAGAAATAGCAGAGCGAGAGAGTGAAAAATCAGAATTGGATAAATTGACTCACGATTTCAATATTCGACATCAGCAGGAATGCGGAGAACTCATTATTCAATTACTCACGCTTCGGAAAGAGAATTTGAAAGAAAAAGCTGAATCTAATTTTGAGTGGAAAAATGCTTACGATGAAGCAGGAAAAGCATTTCATGATTATCAGAAAATATTTGATGCGGCTCAAAAAGAAGCTCATCAGAATTTAACAGATGACGAAGAAATTGAGTTAAAGGACTTATTTCGGAAAGCGAGTAAATGCTGTCATCCGGATATGGTGAAAGATGAATTGGAAGAAGAAGCGGGCGCCACATTTCATGAACTCAAATCTGCTTACAATCAAAATGATTTAAATCGTGTCCGGGAAATATGGGAATCGCTGGATAGTGAAGAAGTCATTGATGTTTCTTCCACCTATGGACAAGATTTTAAAAAAATAAATTTGGAAATCGTTCGATTAAAATCAAAATTAAAAATGCTAAAATCTGACTTAAAAAATTTGAAAGATTCCCCTTCATTTATTCAAGTCATTATTCTTGATAATTGGGATGAATATTTTGATGAGAAAAAGCGGAAGTTGAAACAGGAAATTCAACGCACAAAAGCACAAGCATGAACCGAGCCGAATCCAAAGCCATAACACTTGTGAAAGCTACAGGCTTGAATGTTCTGACAGATGTGTTCGAAATTTCAAATAGTCTGTTGGATGAATCATTTCCAAGCCCAGAATCCACTGAAAGTCAAAATGCTTTGGAATTTATGGATTGGTTTCAAAAAGGATTATTTGCTTATCGTTCCAA
>JACNLB010000147.1:2510-7852 GCA_014381755.1 Fidelibacterota bacterium
TATGCCAATGCTTGGTATAATCTTGGTAATACTTATGTGCACACGCGAGATTTGAAAAAAGCCATAGAAGCGTATGAATCGTGCGTCAAGTTGGATGTATTTCATGGGCGAGCTTGGTATGCTTTGGGAAATACATTTCAAAATATCCGACAATTTGAAAATGCAATTTCTGCTTATGAAAAAGTGATTTCTTTATATCCGAACTATTTTAAAGCGATGATGAAAATGGGCTTGGCTCAATATAAAAATGGCAATTATAATGATGCTGTAAAGACCTACAAACTCGCATCAAATATTGAACAGAATAACGCCAAGCCTTTTTATCAACTGGGACAAACTTTTGAAAAAATGAATCAAGAAGAAAAGGCGATTAGTGCTTATTTTCAAGCTATAGAATTAAACGAAAAACATACAAAATCTTATAACAAACTCGGTGCTATCTTTGAGAATAAAAATCAATTGGGTGATGCGACTCAATTGTATAGGCAAGCTGCTTATTGGGGAGATGTTCGGGCTAAACAATGGGGCTTGGAGCATGGATATCACTGGTTATAATGAAGGGAATTGAATCATGACAACTTTGAATAATTTGACTGACTTTTTGTTTAATTGGGCGGTATTAATTTTTATCGTGGGCATGACTGTCCGGCTCGTTCGCATCTTGCGATATCCATATAAAAAGGATTTATCCCAAAGTAAAGGTGATCCAAAATATGGCGCTTTTTATGCACTGACATTTGCCATGTTACCTTGGAAAAAAGAGAGCACCAAAAAGCATTGGCTCACTTATACAGCCGGAATGATTATGCATTTGGGTGTGTTTGCCGTGATTCTTTTTGCCTTGTCCAGACGATTGAACATTGGCGTTGAAATGATGACCACAATCGTCAAATTTGTCGGACCGGTTGGCTTATTATTAGCATTCAGTTTATTCGTGAAGAGAGCCACGCTTGGATACATGAAAGCGATTTCAAATTTTGACGATTATTTTTCAAATCTGCTTGTGGATTTTTATCTTTTAGCGGGAACATTGACGGCCTACAATTTAGAGTGGGTCGGACTCTGGCGGTTAGCCGCAATCCTTTTACTTCTTTGGATTCCGTTTGGAAAAATTTTCCACATGCTTCTTTTCTTTATATCCCGCGTATTGTTTGGATTGCAATTCGGACGACGGGGCGTCATTAGACATGGACCACCCATAAGTTATTAAAACGAAAGATTAAATCATGAGTAATACACAAATATCTGATGCTTTAAATCTACTGGAAAGCAAATTAACACTTCCGCTGGTAACATATCTGGAGACCTGCACTCATTGTGCGGTCTGCGCCGATTCCTGTCATTTATACCATATTGACGAAGATCCGATTCACATTCCCTGCTTCAAGGCAGATAAATTGCGGCGTGTATATAAACGGAATCACACATTCGCAGGAAAATATTTTCCATGGTTGGTTGGCGCTCATGATTTAAATGATGCGGAATTGGACGATTGGGTGGACAGTGTATATCAATGCACCATGTGTCGCCGATGCACCATCGCCTGCCCCATCGGGATTGACAATTCTCTGGTAATTCGCACATCCCGGTCCATTCTTTCCGCCATGGGAAAAGCGCCAAAAATGTTGGAAGAACATACAGAAAATGCATGCAAAACAGGCAGCCCTTTAAAAGTATCCAAAGAAGACTTTCTCGACAGGTTGGAATGGTTTGAAGAAGAATTGCAAGATGAATTGGACGACGATGATTATGAGATTCCCATTGATAAAGAAGGGGCAGAATTTTTGTTTATTCCCGCATCATTGGAAATGATGAAATTCCCAGAAACCATCATGTCCACCTTAAAGATATTTTATGCGGCCGGTGCAGATTATACATTCAGTTCGGTGCGATATGATGTAACGAATTATGGTGTTTTCAACGGTGATGATGCAGCCACAAAATCAATCGCTATGAAAGATATTGAAGAAGCAAATCGGCTGGGAATCAAAATATTGGTCGTGTCTGAATGCGGTCATGCCTATCGGGCGTTGCGCTGGGAAGCACCCAATTGGTTGGGCATGGAATATGCCTTCGAAGTTAAAGATATTGTGGAGCTGGTTCAGGAATGGATTAGCGATGGAAAACTGACATTGGATTCATCCCTAAATTCTGAAAAAGTCACTTATCACGATCCATGCAATATGGGACGGAATTCGGGATTATTTGAAGAACCGCGAGATGCGTTGAAAGCGTCTGTATCTGAATTTGAAGACATGCTTCCCAATCGGGAAAACAACTGGTGTTGTGGCGGTGGCGGCGGAATGCTGTCCATGCCGGAATATGAAGCGAATCGATTGGCATCAGGGAAGAAAAAAGCAGAACAAGTAAAAGATACCGAAGCGAAAGTTCTGGCTACGGCATGTGCAAATTGTCAGATGCAGTTAGGGCAAGTCATGGAGCATTTTAACTTGGATGTGAAAGTGGAAAGTGTGACGGATGTTGTGGCGAATGCATTGGTATTAGAGAATGAAAATTGAGTCGCCACGAAGACACCAAGACTCAAAGGAATATTTTATTCAACATAATAAAATAAGGAGATAATCGCATGAAAAAGATAAAATCAGTACTCATATTTTTATTAACTGCAGGATTTATTTTTGCCGGGCCAGATATTGGTATATTTGAAAAAATACTGGAGGCTTCTGGTTCATTCGAAGAAACAACGACCGCTTTTGAAGTGGCGTTAGGGGAATCCAATTTGCAACTTCATGCTACTTATGATTTGAATACATGGAATAGTAGCGGACAGCGCTCACGCTTATATGTATTGACATCGCCGGCTTACATGCAAGCGACGGCAAATGAACCGCTGAATACAATTTCTGCGCAAGTGCTGCGTGTGTCTGTTTATGAATTTGGTAAAGGGCGAAAAACATTCATCAATATGGCGAATCCTGTTGCCCATGCCATGGTTTATTATGCTGATTCCGAAAAATACAATCGTCTGAAAGCAGCCGCAGAATCTGTCGCTCGTGAAATAAGAAATGTTGCGGTAGCCGTTCCGGGCGAGCAAGTGTCTGACCAGTTGGCACCGAAAAGAGATGAAGACGATTTGAACGAATTTAACGGTGACGGTCCGGCCAAAATGATGGCTTTGTGGCGCAACTGGGAAGAAAGTCAGGATGCATTGTTCGAAGAAAACAGCATCGATGCGGCAGTTGCAAAAATCGAGCAAACGATTAACAGCAGCAAAGATGCAGGAACGGACGATTGTGATGGATGGCGGATTCTAACAAAAATTGAGTTTAAAGATGCAGTTTACTTTGGGATTACCAATGATTACACTGAAAATCGAACCACAAGTATTAATTCAGATTTTCGCAGTAAAGGTAAATCAGATGATGCGCCATTTCCCGGGTTTGATCATTCACCGGCACATCCTATGGAAATTATTGTGTATAAAGATGGAAAAAATGTGAAGGCTGTTCAATATGGACAAATGTGGCGGATGCAATTGTATTATTGGGATTCGGGCTATGCCGCCTTTGCCAAATACACCATGATACCGGGAATTATATCGGGAAGTATTTCAGACCTTTTTGAATAATGGAGTATTGGATAACTGGATTGATGGATAATTGTTAATGAAAAACTTTGCGGAAGCTTTAAGCTTTCGCAAAGTCCAACAATCCAAAAATCCATTATTCCAACAATACAACTTTTGAAATGAATTACGGATTTGTCATAGATAATAGAATGTGCATTGGCTGCCATGCCTGCACCGTTGCTTGCAAAAGTGAGCACGATGTACCCCTTGGCGTTAATCGAACACATGTGAAATATGTTGAAACGGGGATTTTCCCTAACAACTCACGGGAATTTTCCGTTCATCGTTGTAACCATTGTGCTGATGCGCCGTGTGTAGAAATTTGTCCCACAACAGCTCTTCATACTCGAGCAGATGGGATTGTTGATTTTGACAATGACCGTTGTATTGGATGTAAATCTTGTATGCAAGCGTGTCCCTATGATGCTTTATATATTGACCCCAATACCAATACAGCTGCGAAATGTAATTATTGCGCTCATCGTGTTGATGGTGGTTATGAGCCGGCTTGTGTCGTGGTTTGCCCTGTTGAAGCGATTATTTCTGGTGATTTGGATGATTCCAATTCCAAAATTTCGAATTTGGTAGCAAATGAAGAAACGATGACGCGGAAGCCGGAAAAAATGACAGATCCCAACTTGTATTATATTAATGGGACAGATGAAATGTTGGATCCAAATGCCACCAAAAAGGATGGTGATTATTTATGGTCTGAACAAGCAACTGGTGTGGGTCATTTTGCTAAATATGCAGATAAACGTTTGGCGGATTCAGATACAGAAAATTTATTAGTTCAATTAGCCATGGAAAATTCAGCCAAAACAGGAAAACCCATCGATCAACGTGCTATTGATAATGTGGCGAAAGAAATTCAACAAGATGTGGATACAACAGACGCGCGACGAGTCTATGATTCACCCAGTAAAGGCGTCCTGTGGGGTTGGGAAGTGCCTGCCTATGTGTGGACAAAAGCTATTGCAACAGGCACATTTCTCATGATGGCCATTTGGAATATGTTAGATGGAAATCTCTCCCAAACATCAGAATTAATGGGGCTCCTGACTACGTTGGTATTCATGGGACTCACAGGGGCATTTTTAGTCAAAGATTTAGATCGCCCGGATCGATTTCTCTATGTTTTACTTCGGCCACAATGGAAGTCTTGGTTGGTTCGCGGTGCATACATCATTTCAGGGTTTGGTGGAATCGTAACATTGAAATTAGCTGATAATTATTTGGGCCTTGGATGGGATTGGTTATGGAATATAGGCGCAGTATTTGCAGTATTAGGAGCAATTTATACAGCCTTTTTATTTGGACAAGCTCGGGCGCGAGATTTATGGCAATCCACTGAACTTTCAGCTGTGCATATGTTGATTCATGCTATCATGGCTGGATCAGTCGTTTTAATGATTATTGCACCCGAAACCATATCTGAAGTGGCAAATACATTGCTATGGGGAATCGTGGCGAATATGATTATTATGGTGAAAGAAATTTTAATGCCCCATGATACACCCGACACAAAGAAAGCGATTCAGCTCATGACAAAAGGATATTATTCCAAATATTTTTGGGCAGGAATTGTTTTGGGGAGTCTTATTCCCATTGTTGTTTTAAATACAATGCCAGATATGTCACTTATTGCTGGTGGATTGGCATTAATCGGAATTTATTTAACAGAATTTGTGCGGATTAGAGTGCCGCAAATGATACCATTAAGTTAAGGGAGTGTTGAAGTGCATAAGTGTTC
>JACNLB010000149.1 GCA_014381755.1 Fidelibacterota bacterium
GTAGGCAGTGATAAAATTTCAATCGTTGTTCTACAAGGCTGATTATCTTTAAAAAATTCTGCATAGGTTTTATTATAGGTTTCAAAATCATCCTTCATATTGGTTAAAAATACCGTTACATCCACAAGGTTATCCCAACTGCTGCCCGATTCCTCTAAAATAATACGCACATTTTCAAATACCGATCGGCATTGTACTTCTATATCATATGCAGCAATATCACCATTACTATTTAATGTAACTCCGGGGATGTCTTTTGAATTTGGCTTGCGCGGACCCACACCGGAAAGGTACAGCATGTTTCCTACTTTCCGGGCATGGGGATACAACCCAACCGGCTCGGGAGCTTTATCTGTTTGAAATGCATTACTCATTCTTTATTCCTTATTTCTTTTAATTCCTGCCAAGTCTGTTCTGTCGCAACCAATCTTTCTACAGCTTCATTTTTTAAAATGGATGTTTCAAATATTTCATCTACATCATTAACAGTAACTCTCGTATACCAAATATTTCCCGGGTAAACCACAATCGCCGCTCCCATTTCACAGGCATCCAAACATCCGCTTTTATTGGCTCGTACTTTCCCTTTCAGTCCATGCTGATTAATTAGCTGTACGAATTTCAACCGGATATCTTTTCCACCGCATCTCGAACAATCTCCTTTTGGATTATTCTCATCCCGCTCATTGATGCAAATGAAAATATGTTTTTCGTATTTTGGTGTCATTCAGCTGTACATACATTTTTAGGTTCAGCGAAAAATCGCAATGCTTCATCGCCCCCTTCTCTGCCAAGGCCTGAATTTTTCATACCGCCAAAAGGTGTGCGCAAGTCCCGGACCATCCAGCAATTGATCCACACAATTCCCGCATCAATTTGTTCAGCTACACGATTCGCTTTTTCCGGAGCGCCACTCCAGACTGTTGCTGCCAAACCGTATTGTGTTGAATTAGCGATTGTGACTGCTTCTGCTTCAGATGAAAATGGGATAAGCGTGACCACAGGGCCAAATATTTCTTCCTGGTTCGTACGACAATCAGCTGATAATCCATCAATAATGGTCGGTTCCATAAAATAGCCGCCAGCACAGCGACCGTTGACTAGCGTTTTTTCCCCACCTGTTAAAACGGTTCCGCCCTCTTTTTCAGCCAAGGCAACGTATCCCAATACTTTTTCCAAATGGCCTTTGGAAATAAGCGCACCAAGATCTGTATTATTTTCATTGGGATCACCGACAATCAATGAATTTGTTTTTTCTACAAATGCATCACGGAATCTTTCATAGATAGAATCTTCCACTAAAATTCTTGAACCGCATAAGCAGATTTCACCCTGATTGGAAAAAGATGATTTAATAGTTGTTGCCAGCATGGTATCAAAATCACAATCTGCGAAAATGATATTGGGGTTTTTGCCGCCCAATTCCAAAGACAGCTTCTTGAATTGCGGTGCAGCTGTACGACTGATGGTCTCCCCTGTTTTCGTTCCGCCGGTGAATGAGATTGCTTTTATTTCCGAATGGGATGTGATAGCTGATCCTGTGTTTTGTCCGGAACCGTGGACAATGTTCAATACACCTTTTGGTAGTCCGGCTTCTGTACAGATTGTACCTAATTTAAATGCTGTATAAGGTGTCAGTTCTGACGGCTTGCCAACGACACAGTTGCCTGCAGCAAGAGCCGGAGCAATTTTCCAGCTAAAAAGATATAATGGCAAATTCCATGGCGAAATACACCCAACTACACCCAAAGGTTTTTGAACTATTTTATTCTTGGATCCATTTCCGCCGAGGATTGATTCTGTTTCAAATTCAAGAATATGATCTGCAAAAAAACGAAAGTTGGTTACAGCCCGGGGAATATCTACCGACTTGGCTAATGCAAGGGGTTTCCCGGTATCTCGGGATTCGAATTCAGCAAATTCATCCAACCGCTTTTCAATTCCATCTGCAATGGCGTGTAATATTTTTGAACGGTCATTCGCTGAAAACGTTGACCATGCTCCAAATGCATGAGCTGCCGCTTGAACTGCAGTATCCACATCCGCACTGTTAGAATCGGGAGTTTGGGCGTAAATCTGGCCTGTGGCAGGCTCGAAAACGTCTAAATAGTTTCTCGAACTTGGAGCGGTAAATTCACCATTGATATAATTTGCCAGAGTCTCCATCAAACTCCGAAACGACCGCCATCGACGGGGAAATCTGTACCACTAATATAACCGGCTGCATCTGATGCTAAAAATGCCACAGCCGATGCGATGTCTTCCGGATCACCGATCCGTCGTAAAGATGTTTTTTTTGAAGTTGCTTCTACCATTTCTTCATAACTGATTCCGGCATTTTCAGCCCATTTTTCCAACAAGTCTTTTAACCGGTCTGTGTTGGTATAACCGGGAAGAATATTGTTGACCGTAATGCCTATTGGTCCCAGTTCCAACGCCAGTGTTTTTGCCCATTGTGCCACAGCGCCGCGGATAGTATTGGATACGCCCAAACCCGGGATTACCTGGCGAACCGACGTGGAAACAATATTGATGATCCGTCCATAGCCAAGTTCTTTCATTCCCGGAACCACTGCTTGCGCAAGATATTGATTGGATATGACATGGCGTCGAAAGGCAATCTCAAATTCTTCGGCTTTGGCATCGATCAAAGGTCCACCTTGAGGACCTCCGGTATTATTCATTAAAATATGCACAGGACCTGTTTCACTAATTTGAGCGATGACTTTTTGTTTCAGATTATCCGGATTGTCAAAATCTGCACATATATAACTGTGCCCCTCTCCATTTAAATCTACCAGAGTAGACTCAAGTTTCTCTTTATTCCGGGCAGCCAATATGATCGAAGCTCCCCGTTCTGCCATGAGAATTGCACATGCTTTTCCGATGCCATCGGAACTTCCGCACAGTAAAGCTCGTTTTCCTTCAAGTGTTAATTTCATTTATTTTCTCCAGCATCATAATAGAATCCAAGGTTTCGAATAATATGGTCGGGTAGTTTTGGAAGTTCAGACCGAGGGATGAGAAATGTAGTCAAATTCGCTAAATCCTCAAAAACGCGATGCCGTTCTGCCGTTTCCTTCAAATAGGAAGAACCTGTTGAGCCGCCGGTGCCAATCTTTCGGCCGATCATGCGCATAACCATCAGCGCATGTCGGTAACGCCAGGTCGTCAGCAATTCATCTACATCCACAAGTCTATTAATTAATTTATAGGGGTTATGCAAAATAGGCTGATCTCGATACAGCAAAATAAGTAATGCTGCCTGCGTCGCTTTGTACGATAATCTGTGTTCTTTTTTTTCTATGAGTGCATTGTGCTTATCCTGATCGAAGAGAGCATCAAATTTTTTCTCCGTCCCTGCATATTCTTTCAGATGAATCTGTTTTTCATCTTCAGATAATCGTTCGTTTTTTTCAATAAGACCCCTATCACTTTCCAGCATTTCATCCACGGCTGAACGATATTGCTCCCAAAATTTGAATTCCTTGAATTCCAAAAAAGGGGTGCGTTCCAACCATTTCTCCAATAAATTAAACAGGGATGGGGACTTCTCTGCTTCTTGAATATTTTCTCTATGATCTTTTCTTACATGGGATTTATAATTTCTAGTGCCATATGTGAAACGTCTGCTTTCATCCAAACCAAGTTTATTTTCCAAAACCCTAAATTGTACGCTTTGGAAACCGGATGCAGGATTAAGTAAATCTCTAAAATCCAAAAAATCCATGGGTGTCATTGTTTCCAACACATGAATTTGATCAATCAAAATTTTCTGAATCTCGATAATCCGATCCAGTCGGCTGATGGCAATGCCGATATGAGATTCGTCCACTGTATCTTGATCGAATGCGGTAATTACAGAATCAAGTTCATGGAGAATCTGTTTGAACCACAATTCATACACTTGGTGAATAATGATGAACAGCATTTCATCGTGTGCTTCTTCACCTAGCTCTTTACTCAAAAGATGCTGACTATCCAAAATTCGGTTTAATTTTAAATAATCATGATAATATTGGGGTGAGTTTTGTTTTTTCATAGCATTAAAGTTATAAAAGTTATTTGTTATTGGTAACTGTTATTGATTATTAATGATTGGTAACTGGTTGAGGGGTAGCTGGTTGTGCAGTAACTTCCAGCTAATTTTTTAAGGAAAATCAATGTCAGATCAAAGGAAAGATCGCTTTTATTTTGATACAAAATTTGTCGGTAGCCCTGACGGACGCGTATTAAGAATACTCGCTGAATATTTCGGACCGCTCCAGCGTTTCCGACGGAACAAGATCGCCGACACCATCGTGTTTTTTGGATCGGCGCGAATAAAATCACAAGAAGAAGCCCAAGATGCATTAAAAAACGCGCCGAAAAAAATATCCAAAAAAGATAAAAACTTACTCAAGCGCGATTTAGACATGAGCCGCTATTACGAAGATGCACGCAAACTGGCGTTTAAACTCACAAAATGGAGCATGGGGCTGAAAGAAAAGAAAAAGCGATTTATTATCACGTCCGGCGGCGGACCGGGAATCATGGAAGCATCGAATCGGGGTGCGTCCGAAGCAAAAGGGCTTGCTGTAGGATTAAATATTACGCTGCCATTTGAAGCATCCGGTAATAAATGGATATCCAAAGATTTAAGCCTTTATTTCCATTATTTCTTTATGAGAAAATTCTGGTTTTTATATTTATCAAAAGCATTGGTTATTTTTCCCGGCGGTTTTGGAACCCTCGATGAACTTATGGAATTGCTGACACTCATCCAGACAAAGAAAATCCGAAAAAAATTGCCGATTGTTATCTATGACAGCAAATTTTGGAAAAAGGTTATCGACTTTGATTATTTAGTGGAAATGGGAACCATTTCTAAAGAAGATATGGATTTATTCTATTTTGCAGATACGATTGATGATGCCTATACATATTTGACCAAAGAAATTGTAAAAGCTCATCTCCAGGGTAAGAATTTTTAAGTTAAAATGTAGGACAGACATTCTTGTCTGTCCTACTGCAGACAGGAATGTCTGCAGTACTTTTTATCTGTTTTCTATAGAATGAAGTTTAATGCCGTCCAATTCCAATGGCTGCATACTGCAAGAATATGAAACCATTTCATCCGTTAATTCATATTTGATAAAAACATCTACTCCGTTATCTATTTTTAAACTATCAGGAATTGCCAATTCATCTTCCGGTTTGTATTCATGTTCTCCGATATCAATAAAGAATCCGCAGCCGTCCCAAGCATAATCTCCAGTCCAGCGCAGGAGAGCATCTGCTTCCAAAATTTTATCTTCATTTTTATCCTCACAACCAAGGATGAGAAATAATATTAGAAATGAAATTAGTTTTTTCATTTTAAGCTCCTTTTAGAATTTAAACTTTTCAATCTATTCCTTTTAATTATTTTCTTTAATTTTGAATATTCAGTTGGGAATAATGTAAGTCCTGTTGAATGGGTAATATATTTTCCTTCGGGGTCAAAGAAAACTTTGAATGGAATTCCAGTACCGTTTAGTTTTTCGAAAACACCGTCACTATAGACAAAAATAAAATCATAATCATTTTCGTTTACAAATTTTCGAGCTACCTCTTCCGTATCTCCCTTTAACGAATTAACAGCGATAACCACAAAATCATCGGGGAACTTCTTTATTGCCTTTGTCAATGATTTGAATCCATGTATGCAGGGTCCGCACCATGTTTCCCAAAAATCAAATACCACCACTTTCCCTGCGAATTGACTTAATTGAATTTCTTGGTTGTCAATGGTTCTGAACACAGTTTCTGTAAATACACTGTCGTAAAGAGTTTGCATATTCGCCCTTGCAGTAAAAGAAAATATGACAGTAAGAATGCAGATTAGCTTTTTCATTTTATGCTCCTACTTCTTTTTTAAGCAACCATTGATCCCGGCCGGTTTGCTTCATCCAATTTAATATTAAAACGAGCGTTATTCCAACAATTGCACCATTTATAATTCCACTTATACCTGAGGGAAGATTGAGGTCAATATATTCGTGTAGAATCCCAAGGAGAACACCCATCATCGCACCCACGAAAACGGAAAACAAAATGAGTCTCTGCCAATTATAATGTGTGTGTTTCATTTTCATATATACCTTTCAATCTCTTTTATATTCCGACCAGCCAACATCCATAATATAATTTGTTGGATCAATAATGAGTGTATTTTCATCAGAAAATGAATATCTGTTTTTTTCTCTATTTCCAAAAATGATAACAGAAATTGTGTCATCCAAATAGTCCGGTTTTTCACGGGATAATTCATATACTTGAGTGAAAGCTAAGGTATCGTTAAAATAATATTCTACAACTTCATCCTGAAAGAACAGTTGATGGGTTGTACCGGATGTTTCAGGCGTTTGTGTTCCACCCCATCCGCCTTCAGTTTTCACCCATTCCCATTTACCGAGGATTTTTTCCGCATCGGAATCGAAAGCAACATCAGCATTTTTGTTACACGAAATAAAAAACAAAGATAATATTGTTAAGATGGTTAGTTTTTTCATTTTGAGCTCCTATTTCATCTTCAATTATTCTTCTACATTTAATTCTGTTAAAGTATAAATATCAAAACCATCAAAATACCTACCTGTAAAACCATATGTAGTCATTTCTATCATCCGAAGGATTGTAATATTCCGTTGAATGAGACCTTTTGTACTTAAGTAATCTATAATCCAAATATCATCATCCCAAATTCCATCATGATCAAAATCATAAAGCCATTTAATTTCGTAGCAGTCAAAAGTCCCTATTTCTAACTCTACAATTTTTTGATCAGCAACTAATTTATCCATTCGCCAAGGGTCATTATCTTCTCTATATGTCCATTGAGCACCAATCTCAATTGGATACTGCAATGTTTTTACCGGAGGGACTTCAAAGCGTATTGAATCTAATAAAATCCTAGAGTTTGGTGATAACTGATGAACAAAGTTAGAAAGTTGATGAAAATCATCAAATTCCATTCCCTTAAACAGAATGGAGGATTGCTCTTGTTTCCTTGGATATATGGTACCACTTGGTATATAGGCATATATATAAAGACCTTCATCATCATTTTTATAATAATGTTTTCCAGTATATGTATTTGCAGAATCGAGTGTAGAGTTAATGACTTCAATTGTTTCTAATGTGTCATTTAGGAAAACTGCACCAGTAACAGAAACTGAAATGTCAGCCGAAATGGTTAATGTATCTTCATAAGCAGGATATTCCACGGTAGAGTCGGGATAAAAATAAAGATTCAATTCTCTCAAATATTCCCAACTGTTTCCAACCGACAGGGGGTAAATAAATTCGTCATTTTGTTCATCTTCTTTATTGCAGGAAAAAATAACCAAACCGGATAAAAATAATATTGTTGTTAGGTTAATTCTTTTCATTTTTACCTTCTATTTTTCTGCTGTAAATGGTCCGGAATTCAATACGCCGGCGTAACCCGAATATATCCAAACACCTGAAATTTTATCTCCGTCAACCACGCCAACGAAATTTACATTATTATCATCCATATCCGGATTCAGTCCGGCATAGAAGTCATTCCCTTCCATTGTGCCAATTAATTGACCTTCTCCAATTTGAGGACCGATATTTTCCGGATCACCAATGGCTACAAAATCCCATTCGCCTGTAATCGAAATAGAATCACTAAATACAATTGAAAATGTGCCTTCCACTATATGAACGCCCTCTGAATCAAATGCGGTATACTCATATAATCCATCATCTAAAGCATCGTCTATTATTTTATTACACGCTGTGAATAAAAATATTAATACTGTCAAGATGGTTAG
>JACNLB010000142.1 GCA_014381755.1 Fidelibacterota bacterium
ATTTTAGTCAAGGCGAAACCATTACGAGAAATGTGCCGGTGAAAATGATAGAAACTGCGGACGGTCAAGTTCCCGTTGCTACTGTTTATGATTTGCTCATGGCGCAATATGGCGTGGGGCGCGGATTGGAAGGCTACCCGGAAAATTATGAAGAAGACGCGACTTACACACCGGCGTGGGCAGAAAAATATACAGGCATTGCACCTGAAACGCTTATTCGTTTTGCTCGGGAATGGGCAAATACAGCGGAAAAAACCGGCGGAAAATGCACAGTCATTATTGGTGCGGGAATTAATCATTGGTATCATGCCAACCTTATGTATCGCGCTGCAATCCATGCTCTCATGTTTACGGGTTGTATTGGGAAAAATGGTGGCGGATTGGCTCATTATGTTGGGCAGGAAAAGTTAGCGCCTGGCGAATCGTGGGCTTCTATTGCATTAGCAAAAGATTGGTTTGGACCATCCAGACTTCAAAATACGCCGAGCTGGCATTATGTCCATTCGGACCAATGGCGTTATGAAAAATCTTTTACCGATTATCACACCGTGCCGGAAAAACAGCCGGAAAAGACCTTGGCAAAAGGACATACTATTGACGTGAATGTGAAGGCTGTCAGAAATGGCTGGCTCCCATTCTATCCCCAATTTGAAACCAACCCAATCGATTTAGCAAAAGAAGCTAGAGACAATGGTGCCAGCAACGAACAGGGAATTGTGGATTATGTCGTAGATAAATTAAAAAAACGCGACATGAAATTTTCCATCGAAGACCCGGATAATTCGGATAATTGGCCCCGGGTTTGGTTTGTTTGGCGCGGAAATGCCATTGGTGGTTCTGCCAAAGGACACGAATTCTTTTTAGATCATTATCTCGGAACTCATACCAACCAAGTTTCAGACCCGCAATTTGCAAAAGGATCCACGGAAGAAGTGGTTTGGCATGATAAAGTGCCCCAAGGGAAAATGGATTTAGTCGTGGATTTGAATTTCCGCATGGATACTTCAGCTCTTTATTCTGATATCGTATTACCGGCAGCAACGTGGTATGAAAAAGCAGATTTAAATTCCACTGATATGCATAGTTTTATTCATCCGCTGGCAGAAGCAGTTCCACCGGCATGGGAATCCAAAAGCGATTGGGATATTTTCAAAGATATTGCAGAAACATTTTCTAAAGTGTCGGAAAAGCATTTCCCGGAACCAATGGAAGATGTGGTTACCCTAGCATTGGCGCATGATACACCGGCAGAAATTGCCCAAAAAGAAATCAAAGATTGGATTGACGGCGAAGTGGAAGCCATCCCCGGGAAAACCATGCCCGGAATTAAGGTTGTAAAACGGGATTTCAAAAATGTTTACAAACGCTACATTTCTTACGGTCCGAATGTGCCGGCGAATGGTCTCGGTGCTCACGGAACCCATTATGATGTAAAGGATGAATACGAGCGCTTAATGGTTGAATGTCCTACCGAAACTTGGGACGGCGAAACCTATCCATCCTTGAAAGAAGCGAAGGATGTGTGTAATACGGTTTTAGAATTAGCATCGGTGACAAATGGTGAATTGGCCTATCGATCCTATAAAAATATGGAAGAAAGAACAGGACTCGTTTTAGCGGACTTGGCAGAAAAGAATCGCGGTGTTCGCATGAGTTACGACGATTTATGTTCCCAGCCACGACGACTTCATAATACACCCATGTGGTCAGGTCTTTTGGAAAATGGCAGAGCCTATTCGCCCTTTACCTATAATGTAGAGCGGTTGGTTCCTTGGCGGACATTGACGGGTCGCCAGCATTTTTATCTGGATCATCCGGGATATATTCAATATGGTGAACATCTTCCTACCTACAAGCCGAAGCCTACGCCCACGCAATATGCAGAATTAACCACCAGCGAAAGTGAGCATAAGGCAAAAGTCTTCAACTATTTAACGCCCCATGGAAAATGGCATATTCATTCTACTTATGGTGATAATCATCGTATGTCCACATTGAGTCGTGGCGTTGAGCCCTTTTGGATTAACGACAAAGATGCGGAAGAATTGGGTATTGTGGATAATGATTGGGTAGAAGTCTATAATGATAATGGTGTGGTGGTAACTCGGGCAAATGTGAGTGTGCGAATTCCCCGTGGAATTGTGATTATTTATCATGCTACTGAACGAACATTGTCTGTACCAAAATCCCCATTGCGCGGCAACAAACGAGCCGGAATGAATAACAGTCTGACCCGTGCTCGATTAAAGCCAAATCTTATGGTCGGGGGTTACGGACAATTTACGTATCACTTTAATTACTGGGGTCCCACAGGTGCGAACCGGGACACCTTCATCATGGTGCGCAAATTGCCCATCTTGAACTGGTAGAAAAAAACTGGATTAATGGATATTTGGATGAATGGATTAATGGAAAAAGCCCAACTTTGCGGAAGTAAAAACAACTTTCGTAAAGGTTTATTTCCACCAATCCAATCTTAAACCCTATGGAAAAATAAATTAAATAGAGAGAAAAATGGATATTAGAAGTCAAATTTCAATGGTGTTTCACCTGGACAAATGTATCGGTTGTCATACATGCAGTATTGCCTGCAAAAATATCTGGACAGACCGGAAAGGCACGGAATACATGTGGTGGAATAATGTGGAAACGAAGCCAGGAACCGGCTTCCCAACAAGATGGGAAGACCAGGACAAATATAAAGGCGGTTGGGAAGTAGTCAATGGTGAACTGAAGTTGCGTTCCACCAGTAAAGCAAAAACCGTTACGAATATTTTTCATAATCCCAATATGCCTACGCTGGACGATTACTACGAACCATGGACCTATAAATACAAAGATTTATTCGACTCACCCGAAGGAGATGACCAACCAACCGCTCGACCTATTTCCATGATAACCGGCGAGGAAATGGACATTGAAGCAGGACCGAACTGGGATGATGATTTAGGTGGTTCGCCCATTTATGCAGAGAACGACATGAATCTGGAAGGCTTATCCGAAGAGCAGCGGGAGCAAATGTTTGCCATTGAACGGCTTATGATGTTTTATTTTCCACGGATTTGTAACCATTGCGTGAATCCGTCTTGCGTGGCATCTTGTCCGTCCGGTGCACTCTATAAACGGGGCGAAGACGGGATTGTATTGTTAGATCAAGAACGATGCCGTGCATGGCGTTCTTGCATTTCTGCTTGTCCTTACAAAAAGACTTATTACAATTGGAATACAGGAAAATCTGAAAAATGTATTCTCTGTTTTCCACGAGTAGAAACAGGTCAAGCACCTGCGTGTTTTCATTCGTGTGTTGGGCGAATTCGTTATTTGGGAGTATTGCTTTATGATGCTGATAAAATTGAAGAAACCGCCAAGCGTCCGGACGAAGAATTGGTGGATGCACAGCGGGAAATGATTTTGGATCCCTTCGATGAAAATGTCATTCGAGAAGCAAAGAAAAATGGCATCGCTGATTCCACCATCAAAGCCGCACAAAATTCACCAGTCTATAAGTTTGTGAAAGAGTGGGGAATCGCCTTACCACCACACGTAGAATACAGAACGCTACCCATGCTTTTTTATGTTCCGCCTATGTTGCCGGTCATGTCCGCGCAAGAAGGGGAATCTGTTCGAAGCATTAATGACGAATTTTTTCCTGATTTTGATAAAGCGAGAGCGCCTATTAAATATCTGGCAAAAATGTTTGGTGGTGGGAATGAAAGCCATTTGCGCTATGTCTTGAAGAAGCAATCAGCCATTCGAACATTTCGTCGAGCAGAAACAGTGGGAGATATCGAGAAATTGGATGCAGAAAAATTATTGATAGAGGCTGATTGTAACCCGGATGAAGCGAACGATATTTATAAATTGACATCACTTTGCACTTTTGAAGATCGGTTTGTGATTCCTGCGGCTCATCGTGAAGAAGCCATCGAAATGATGAAAGACCCACTAGAACATAAACAGGAAACCGGATTTGGATTTAAAGAAGCACCGGCGCGGGGTTGGTGATAAGGTAGAGTTGCCGCAGAGCCACAGAGAACGCAGAGAAAAAATGAAAATGATAAAAACGAATAAAAAAAGCCCTTCTTTCCCGACAGAATATGTCGGGACACAAAGGGGTGAAAAATAATGGAAAAACGTAATAACATGAACGATTATTCAACTTCCATGACCCCCATAATCCCCTTATTAGCGATAGCGCAGGGGGATATAATAGGTTTATCATTCTTAATACGCAGAAAAAAATGAATACAGAAATTTACACTCAACTTGTTCCTTTAGTATCCTATCCAAATTCGGATATTCGTTTTGATGATAATATAATTATTTGTTTAAGGTTATGCGAGAATTAATTATGAAAAATAATCAAATATTATTAATTATTTTTCTATTTATTGGTTGCAATGAAAATTCCGAAAATATTATCGATGATAACTCTGGCAATCCTCCTGATAGCGGTGTCACCATTATGCCTGTTGGACCTGGAGCGTTCCACTCTGAGCCTAGTTGGAGTACAGATGGCGAAACAATTACTTATTATAGCTATGGGTACGTGGGACACGATACGATAGATGAAGAGGTGGTATGGTACAGGGACCCTGACTCAATAGGGATATGGTTCATATCGCCAGACGGTAGTAACAACATCATGTTCTTAAAATGGGGATATAGTCCCGATTGGTCTCCTGATGGTGATTGGATAGTCTTTAAGTACGGTCAGATTTATAAGATTAAAGTTGACGGAGATAGTCTCACCCAACTTACCTTTGAGGGGAGAAACCACTTTCCGGCCTGGAGTCCAGATGGTAAACACATTGCTTACGATTCTGACATTGATGATACAAAGTATGATATTTGGATCATGTCGGCTGATGGAGGCAATAAGACGAACATAAGTCAGGAGAGTGATAGTGCCGATCAGGGTGGATGGCGGGATCCAAGTTGGAGCCCGGATGGACAATGGATAATTCATGAGCGATACATTTCCAACGATGAAGTTGGGACAGAAATATTCGTAATGGATGCTAGCGGAGCAAATTCTCACTGGCTTGGACACGGTTCAAACCCCCAGTTCTCTCCTGATAGTTCGAGAATTATATTCGTATCTACTAACAAAGAGTCATTCGGTATTTGGATTATGGATTCAAATGGCACAAATCTTTCCAGATTAACTGATCAGGGTTACTGGCCTTCCTGGTCTCCAGACGGGGACAAGATTGTTTATGAAGGACCGGAACAAGTGCTGTGGATTATGGACGCCAACGGCGAGAACAAAAGGCAATTGACGTCCAGACCTAATTGAGGATAATTAGCTTAAAAGAAAACATGAATAAAGGAGGTAAACAAAATGATTAAGAAGAAATTGACCTTGAGGATGTTTTTCTTAGTTATCGGTATGTCATCCATTGTTCAAGCACAGGAGACAACATATGAGCGGGAAATAATCGTTATGTTTAGGCCAGGTGTTATTGAACTGCCTGCTGGTATAACTGAAGCCACACTTGCTCAGGTCATTTTCACTCAGATAGATGTTCAGAACGCTTTGGAAATGCGTGACACGGAATTGATCATAAAAGCCTTTTCCAACTTCCAACTTTCGGATACGTTGGGTATCTCAAGAACAGGGGAGGTGGTCAGGCTAACGAATAGGTCGAACATCTACAAGATCAGGTTTGGCGTAGGTGAAAATATTTCTCATGTTGCCGCCGATTTATCCACTTTTCCTAGTGTTATTTATGCAGAACCAAATGGGATAGCTATTCCGGTGCAATTATATCCTAATGATGAACATTTTGATGATCCCAATTATCCTGGTCAGGGAGGGTATCAGTGGAACTTATTAAATACAGGACAGTATGGCGGCACCGACGATGCGGACATAGATGTCCCTGAGGCTTGGGATATAACCACAGGTAGTATAAACACAAAAATAGGCATTATTGATTTTGGTGTGATGAGCTCCCATGTGGACTTAAATGGTAAAGTATTGGGGGATGTTGAATACTATGGCTACCATGGGACGCATGTGGCAGGTATTGCGGCTGCAAAAACGAATAATACTAATGGCATTGCTGGAGTTGACTGGAATGCACAAATAATTTCGCAAAATATTGGATATCAAGATGATGCAGGTATAGCTGACGCTGTTATGGATGCCGTTAATGCCGGGGCAGACATTATCAATAATTCTTGGGTCTTGTGTAGTAATTGTAATAATTGGCCACCCACTCCACGATATTCTTCGACTGTTAGACTTGCATTTGCAGATGCTTACAATCTTGGCACAGTTTCGGTGGCTGCAATTGGAAATTATAATAGTTCTGTTTTTTACTATCCAGCGGATTTTGGTCAAGGAATCATAACTATTGGTGCAACAGACCGAACGGATTCTTGTTGGGTGAGTTCGTCTAATTCTGGTTCAAGTTATGGCAGCCATATTGACGCTGTAGCTCCAGGGAAAGATATATTAAGCACTGTTACCTATTACAAATCTCAGTATAACGGCTATTATGATTTAAAAACAGGTACTTCTATGGCAGCTCCTCATGTAAGTGGTCTTTCCGGGTTGCTTCTGGCAGAAAATAACAATCTCTATAATGATGATATTGAGCAGATAATCCGTATTTCAGCCGACGATAAAGGTGCTTTAGGATGGGATCAATATTATGGCACCGGTCGCATCAATACCCACCGGGCACTGAATTTCATAAACTCGCCTTACACTGTTAATCAATGGTCATCGAGCTCTGCATTTATTGTTGCGTCTACTGATTTCGAGTTGCAACAGTTCAGTGGTGTTCTGGGTATTCCATACGGTTGGTATTGGGTAAAACAGCATATAGTGAACGCGACAGTTACGTTCCCTCAGTCGTTTGCAGTGGCACCTATAGTGTGGTGTCGCGGGGCATCCACTGTTGGATTTTCTGATGACCTAGTGGATAGTCAAACTTTTGGATTGAACTGGTCCAAGCCAATTCCAGGTACAGTCACATCCTCGGGAGCCACTCTAATGACTTACATTTACGAACTCCGTAGATTCTGTTTAGGGGAGACAGAAGACTGTCCTATTGAGGGTTGGTTTCCCACAAGTGTAGGCAATGTTGTCTTTGCCTACACAGCTCTCGGCATTCATACTATTCCACCGCCGGATAATCTTCAAATCACTATCACCGGTTTAAAGCCTTTACTCTCTTGGGATCCAGTTAATGTCGAAGCAAGCATACTAGATGGATATCATGTATATAGAAAAATTGGTAATAATCCATGGGAAAGACTTACAGATGAACTACAAAATGAAACAAATTTTATAGACAATAGTATTCGAGAAAGCGACAAAATGAACGGAGTTTGGATTTCTTATCGAGCAACCTCTGTTATCTCGGGACAAGAATCTGCCCCTTCTGATAATGTGGGTCTTTGGGGAAACCAACTTTTAGTTAAGTATAAGATGATAAGCGATATCCCGAAGAAATATGATTTGGGGAGAAACTACCCTAACCCATTTAATCCTCTTTCAGTCATCAATTATTCCTTACCTGAAAAATCTTTTGTAACATTAAAAATTTATAACCTTATAGGAAAGGAAATTAAAACAATATTATATGAGACTGAAAAAGCTGGGTTTAAGAATGTTGTTTGGGATAGCAAAGATGAATATGGTATTCCAGTTCCTTCGGGAGTTTACATTTATAAACTCACCGCTGCTTCAAATGAATCAGGAAAATCCTTCACCAAGTCAAACAAAATGGTCTTAATTAAATGAATAAAGGAATTTACACTCAACTCGTTCCATTGATTTCATATCCTGAATC
>JACNLB010000152.1 GCA_014381755.1 Fidelibacterota bacterium
CGCATTCCCAATTACAGTAACCGAGCTGAAACTCATGGCTGCTGCGGCAATGATGGGGCTCAGTAAAATGCCAAAAAACGGATATAATATTCCGGCAGCAATAGGAACTCCAAGTGCATTGTAAGCAAACGCCCAAAAAAGATTTTGTCGAATATTCTTCATAGTAGCTCTGCTCAATTGTCGCCCGCGAACGATGCCGGATAAATCACCTTTTATCAATGTCATATCGGCGCTTTCCATGGCAACATCCGTCCCTGTTCCCATGGCGATTCCAACGTCTGCCTGTACCAAAGCAGGAGCATCATTTATTCCGTCTCCGGCCATGGCAACGATTCCGCCTTCGTCTTTCAATTTTTTCACAATTTCATGCTTTTGGTCTGGGAGTACCTCCGCTTCAACATTTTCAATATCCAGTTTTTTTGCCACAGCATGTGCTGTTTTTTCATTATCTCCCGTAAGCATTACGATTTTTAATCCGGCTCTTTTTAGTTCTTTCAATGCCGACGACGTTGTTTCTTTGATGGGGTCAGCCACTCCAATAATTCCACCTGCATTAGAGTCAATTGACACAAACATAACCGTTTCACCTTCTTCCTGCATTTTTTCCGCCGTATCCCTTAGTCTACTAAAGTCCACATTCAGTTCATTCATCCATAGGAGATTACCGATAGTAATTTTCTTTCCATTAACAACTCCGACAACACCTTTACCAGTATAAGAATTAAAATCGGTACATGCTTCGATATCTAAATCTCTATCATGAGCTTCGGAAACAATGGCATCAGCAAGGGGATGTTCACTTACCTTTTCAACACTCGCTGTCCACGTCAATAATTCAGTTTCCGAAAATGATTCTGCCGTTTGAATGGCAACCACTTTTGGTGTTCCTTCTGTGAGTGTTCCCGTTTTATCCACGACGAGAGTATCTACTTTTTCCATGGATTCCAGCACATCTGCATTTTTGATGAGAACACCAACAGTCGCTCCTTTTCCGGTGCCCACCATGATGGACATGGGCGTTGCCAAACCCAAGGCACAGGGACATGCAATAATCAAGACGGCGACCATATTAACCAATGCAAATGCAAAACGAGGTTCAGGACCCCAAATTCCCCAGATTATAAATGTTAAAATACTGATTCCAACTACAGCCGGAACAAAATAGGAGGCGACTTTATCAGCTAAATTTTGAATAGGTGCCCGACTTCGTTGGGCTTCATTCACCAATTGAACTATCTGGGATAAAAGAGTTTCTTTCCCCACTCGTTCCGCTTTCATTAAAAGTGACCCCGTTCCGTTTACGGTTGCGCCCACAACTGAATCGCCAATCGTTTTTTCTACAGGAATAGATTCACCCGTAACCATGGACTCATCTACAGAACTTTGCCCGTCTGTTACAACTCCGTCAACAGGGACTTTCTCTCCGGGACGAACACGTAATATATTTCCTTTTTGAATTTCCTCTAATGGAACATCTTCTTCTGTTCCATCTTCTTTGACCAAACGAGCTGTTTTCGGAGCAAGCCCCAACAGAGCTTTAATGGCACTACCCGTTTTATCTCTTGCTCGTAATTCCAAAACTTGTCCTAATAAAACCAAAGCAATGATCACTGCGGCAGCCTCGTAATAAACACCGACCATTCCGCTTACATCCTTCAAAGCTTCAGGAAATATGAATGGGAACAGCGTGGCAATAACACTATACATATATGCCACACCCGTTCCAATGGCAATCAATGTAAACATATTCAAATTTCGAGTTAGAACAGACTTCCATCCCCGTACAAAGAAAGGAGCTCCGCCCCATAAAACCACCGGTGTTGCTAATGCCAACTCAATCCACGACTGCCATGAACCGAAAAATCCACCGGTGAACATCCCACCCATAGTGATAATCAACAACGGTAGCGCTAGAGCAGTGCTGATCCAAAACCGTTTGGTCATGTCAATCAATTCAGGGTTTTCTGTATCCTCCAACGAAATTTCCATTGGTTCAAGAGCCATACCGCAAATGGGGCAATCTTCCAATTTGTCGGCAATCACTTCCGGATGCATGGGACACGTATATTTCACATTTGCACCTTCGGGTATGACTGGTTTTTCCGGTTTTTTGTCGCCTAAATAGGAATCAGGGTCTGCGTCAAATTTTGTTTTGCAATGGGTTGAACAAAAATAAATGATTGTCTCATTAACCTCTGATTTTCCTGCAGCATTTTCCGGATCAACATCCATACCGCAAACAGGGTCTTTTTCTACTTTTGATTCATTGTCAGAACAACAACAAGATGATTTTTCCACTGCATCTTCCGTTTTTGTTTCCACAAATTTATCCGGATGTTTCATGAATAAATCGTGGCAATAGTCTGCACAAAAACCGTAGGTCTGTCCTTCCCACTCAATTATGGAAACAGCCGTCTCTTCTGTGACGGTCATTCCGCAGATTGGGTCTTTATATTCCATTGTTTTCTTTATTTTAACAAAATTAGTTTTTGTGTTTGAGCATGGTTACCAATTTCTAATACTACAAAATATACACCGCTTGGTTGATTAGATCCATTCCATTGGATTTCATGTATTCCCGGTTCCAATATATCTTCAATCAACGTATCAACCAATCGTCCGGTTATATCAAATATTTGTATCCGCGAAACATTTCTCGCATCTACGTGAATATCAAACCGAATCGAGGTGTTGGGATTAAAGGGATTTGGAAAAGGGTTGTAAAGAGTGAAATCTGTTGGCAGTGATTCGAATTCTTCTATTCCAGCAGACGATGTATCTATGACTATAAATTGGCCCATCATTCCTGTCTCTTCATGTGTCAAAATATGGCAATGATACATATATGGAACAGACGTATCTGAAAAATCTTCGAATTTTGTGATGAATTTTGCTGTTCCATTCTGCGGAGGCACCAAAACGACATCTTTCCATCCCTGCATATGAAGTGGAGGTGCTTGCCCATCGATTTCAAGTATAGTGAATTGCACATCATGTATATGAAAAGGATGAGCAATCTGCGATTGGTTTTGTAATTCCCATATTTCAACATTATTTAAGGGGATTTCATAGTTAACCACATTGATGTTAAAAGGTTGTCCATTAAATTGAAACGGTCCATTTAATGCGCCGTCAGGTCCCATATTCACTGGAGAAAATTGGATTGTTCTTGTTTCATCTACGTCATCGGGATTCCATGGTGAAACGGTTACAAGTGACGCCGGAATGGATGTTATTGGTGCATCTGTTGGATTTGTAATACGTAATTCCAATAATGTAAAATCGCTACCATTTAATGAATTATCTGCATAATAAGGTATAGAACTGCCACCCATACCGCCTACAGTACCAGCACCATAAACTCCATCAGGAATCGTCGATCCAAAATTCATTATACTAATTGTGTCACCTGTCATATCATTTAAATCAACCAGAATTTCATAACGTTCCCCGGGAGACATTAATAATTGATTTAATTCAACTGGTTCAGCTAATAAGCCACCATCAGTACCAATTACAGAAAAAGATTCATTATTATCCAGGCCAATATTAAATGAACGTTCAGAAGATCCATTCAATAAACGAAATCTAATAATCTGTGCAGGTACATCAAAATATGCATCTATCGTTCCATTGGTAAACAAGTATAAATCAAGTCCGCTTGAATCCATATTCGTTACAATTTGATAATTGTCGTCCAATGTTTTTGTCTGAAAAACAAGGGGAATGTCATCCACACCATATTCCCGTGGTAAATCCAATAATGCTTCTTCATCATCTTTCACAATTACAAACCCGGCAATTCCCATTTGAACATGCTCGTTTGTTTTATGCATTAAATGTGGATGATACCACATAGTTGAAGCATGATCTTTAACAGTGAAATGTGGGTTCCAAACTGTGTTGGGGGGAATAGGAGTATGGGGGCCTCCGTCAAATTCAGCAGGAACATGCATTCCGTGCCAATGAATCGTTGTTGTATCCGGAAGCTGATTATCAAATGTAATATTAACCTCTTCCCCTTTTTCCATAATCAAGGTAGGTCCAAGAATAGGAAAACTCACACCCATCGTTTGGGTAAATATTCCGGGGAAAAATTCCATTTCACTTTCTTGAAGTGTAAGTTCGAAATTATTACCAGTCATAGCAGGAGGTATAATAAGTTGGTTTTGTGAAAAGGCAATACTCATTGCCAAAAGTAACATCGTGATTTTTTTCATTATTATTTCCTTTTTTGCTTCCAAGTTATTGTACATTATTCTATAAATGATTATATGATTGGCTTATCTTGTATTTCATATTATATAAAAATAACGATCCAGAATAAATATTCACTCCTAATAAAGTCTACTTCCACATTTATTTCACTGTTTCAAACTTCGAAATAACACCACCGGTTACCGATGAACCATGCCCGCTCATTCCGGACATCATCATGCCACCGCCGTGTTCATGCATTTCCATACCTTCTTTCAGGCAAATTGAATACATGGCTGAATCCATTAATGCAGAATCAGGATGAAATGTCATCATAGACTGATTTGCATCCCAATCAAATGTTCCGTGCATGCCGTCATTAAAATCGACGGGCATATCATCCAAGTCTCCCATGATTAGGGCAAACCGGGATTCACAGGACATTTTATCCATTGCTTCACTGAATTCCACTTTTATTTCCGTTGTTTTTGCTACGCTTGTTGCACCATCAGGAGGTGTAATTGACAGAATTTCCGAAGAAACGTCGTCTTCACATCCCAAGGTTAATAAGCCTATGATTAATATCAGCATCATGCTGATCGTTGTTTTTATTTTCATGGTTTTTCTCCCATTTTTTAGTTGGTTATTTTTTCACCAGTTTCTAACCGGAGTGAGCAGTCATTGACCACAGTATTTTTCCGGTTTTTGTTTCAATCAGGTGAAGCGTTAATGAAAGTTGATTTTTATTGAATGCTGCATAACCATCTACAAAAGCATCAATTCCAATTAAACTCCCAATTTCCACTGCACTTTTTTCATCCATTATTCCGGACAAAGAAAGTTTCTGTTCATTCAATAATTCTTCCAATCTATCTCTGCTTATCACGTCGAATTGATTCATTGAAACAAGTTCTGTAATGAGTTTGGCTCGCAATAAATCCACATCCAACCCCGCAGATTGACTTCGGATTCGCCATACTGCAATATTAGAAACAGACAGATTTTGTGATTTGAGATTTTTTACAACTTTCTCAATCACCTGTGCCACTTTATCGCTCTTATTGGTTTCCTGTACTCTTTTAATGGAAATCGATTTTCCCATTCCCATTTTCCCGTGCATTCCCATTCCCATATGCATACAGCCTGCAAGAAACAAACCTGACATTAAAATGACTATTATGTATTTATTCTTCATGGCATTACTCCAATAATGTGTGAAACTTGAAAATTATGTCAGCTTTTCTTCAATCGAATGGGCATTAGCTTCATTCCGCATTCGGGACATTTTCCCGGTTCCGCACTTTGAATATGTTTATGACTCTCCATAGGACACGTGTAATAGGCTATCTTTTCTTCGATAACTTCATTTTTAGAAATACCGTGATCTTGATGAGACATTTTTCCGCTTTCGTGGGAACATTCTGCTTTTGAAGCATCAGAGTCAACATTACTGTGTTTTTCTGATTTCATCATTGCAGACATATTACATTTACTTTTTCCGGAGTCACCTTTTTTACAACAGGCTTTTCCTTGTGCACTTATGACCGATACACTAAATACCAGTATCAGTAACATCATTATTTTCTTCATTTGACTTTCCTTTTTGTTTGTTTATTAATTGACCAATCTCATTGGCATGAGTTTCATTCCGCATTCGTCACATTTTCCCGGTTTCTCACTGCGAACATGACTATGGATTAACATGGGACATCCATAATATTCCTTTTGCGATTCGGATGTGATTACTCCGGCGACGAGCTTCATTCCGCATTCGGGACATTTTCCTGGTTCAGCACTTTGAATATGTTTATGGCTTTCCATTGGACACGTGTAATAGACCAGTTTTTCTTCGCTCATTTCTTTTTTAGCATGATCGTGGCCTTCATGTGAATCCTTTTTCCCTTGGCAAGCAGACAGACCTAATGCCAATCCAAGAATTGAGACGATGATTGTGTTTTTTAACATGTTTTTTCTCCTTTTTTATTAGCCAAAAAGGCACAAAGAAAAAATAAAACATGGTGTCTTTGTGGCATCGTTATTTTCATTATTATTTTCTCTGTGAACTCTGTGGCAAGTTCCTTTTGTTAAGTTCATTTTCTTTCACAATTGAATAAATGATTGGAACGACAAAGGTCGTTAAAATGGCAAATACCATTCCGCCAAATGAGGGAATGGCCATGGGTACCATTACGTCCGCTCCTCTGCCGGTGGACATGAGAACAGGAATTAATGCCAAAATGGTTGTGGCTGCCGTCATCATGGCCGGGCGAATTCTACGCGTTCCGGCAAAAACAACTGCTTCCCGAATTTTTTTGATTGAATCAGGTTTTCGCTGTTCAAAACTTTGGTCCAAATAAGTACTGATGATTACACCATTATCGCTGGCAATTCCAAACAACGCCAAGAATCCAACCCAAACAGCTACGCTCAAATTCACCGGATGTATTTGAAATAGATCCCGGAGATTTCCTCCGAATAAACCGAAATTCAAAAACCAATCCTGCCCGTAGAGCCAAAGCATGATAAATCCGCCGGACCACGCCACAAATATTCCACTGAAGACAATGAGCGTTGTGGAAACTTGTTTAAATTGAAAATAGAGAATCAGGAAAATAATAACCAGTGCCAAAGGAAGAACGACTGCTAATTTTTTGGAAGCTCTAATTTGGTTTTCGTATGACCCGGCAAAGGTAAAACTCACTCCCGCGGGAACGTTCAATGTGCCGTCTTCAATAAGCTGATTCAAATAGGATTGTGCTTCTTCCACCACATCGACTTCTGCCCATTTGGATAATTTATCAAACAAAACATACCCAACAAGAAAGGTGTCCTCACTTTTAATCACTTGCGGTCCCCGAACATAATTTACAGTGGATAACTGTCCAAGTGGAATTTGCACACCGCCCTGTCCGGGAATCAGAATCCTGTCCAATGATTCCATATCGCTCCGATAATCCCGCATATAGCGTACTCGAACGGGATACCGTTCTCGCCCTTCTACCGTTGTCGTAATAGGCATACCCCCCACAGCCACTTCGATGGCGTGCTGAACTTTTTGCATGGGAATTCCATAACGGGCAATAGCTCGTCGGTCAATATCTATTTCCAAGTAGGGCTTCCCCACAATTCTATCGGCAAATACCATTTCACTTTTTACACCTGGAACATTTTTTAAATGCTTTTCTAATTCCAATCCAAATGTTTCAATAGTGGGTAAATCAGGGCCTTTTACCTTAATCCCCATGGGAGCCCGCATTCCGCTTTGGAGCATGACTAATCTTGCGGAAATGGGTTGAAGTTTCGGAGCTGATGTGGTTCCGGGAATTTGGGCGACTTTCACTAACTCATCCCAAATATCATCGG
>JACNLB010000144.1 GCA_014381755.1 Fidelibacterota bacterium
CTGTATGAATAAGTTTTTCATCATTCCGTGCGCCTATAATAATCTGGACATCGGTGTTGTCTAAAAGCAGACGAGCGATTTTTTCACCTGTATTTCCGCTTCCGCCTAAAATAAATATGGATTTACTCACAACGTCATCTCAATAAATAAATGGAAATAATTTTTTGGTTTTTGATGCATAGGTTTGAAAGTCTGTTCCATATCTTTCAGATAAATATTTTTCTTTCATGGGAATGTGCATAAAAATGAACAACGCCGTCATAATGACAGGAAGAATCAGTGCCCAAGGATTTCCTGTGATAAGTGCATAACCGGTAAACAGAACTGTATCACCAAAATAATTTATATGTCTTGAAAGGCCAAATAGACCTTTATGATAAAATTTCCCTACGTTTTCCGGATTCTGTTTCCATCGATGCCGAGCAAGTTCAGACCCGGTATTTAACCATGACCCAACCATGTACAGGGCAACACCAAGCCATTCGACAAACCCCAATGCGCCAAGCCGACTACCACCCATCAATGCAAACGATACGTGTAATATATAAATCCAGACAGCAACTGATATGACTTCATCCCAATCCATCCTTCTCTTTGTTAAATAAAAACTGGTAGCCATTAACCGTATAAAATAAATAGTTGCTGACAATATCAATAGTAGATTACGACCGTAGTTTCCGTTTGTCGTTTCTGCATTAAACCATCCAAAAACTATTTGAATACCACCAAAAAATAGTAGCCAACCTACAATTAAAATTGCAATAAGGTGATTAACGGTCAGAAACGTTTTTTGCGGAAATGATTTTCCGTATTCACCGTGCATAATAAAGTTCTCCTGGTTTTACCGGTTTTTTACTCACTTCAAAATCCCCCGCATGAATGATTCAACAGCTTCCGATTTTACTTTATTGAATTTTTTTGAATCTTTCAACATAACAAACTGCCATACCAACCCATCCATAAACGCCAGCAGAAGCGTGGCAACGCCTTCTTTATTCATCTCCCGCAATTCTCCGGTTTTTATACCATCTTCCAAAATAGATTCAACACGCTTACGGTAATCATCATAATATTCTACAAATAATGAATGGTCCGAGCCGTGGACATGCCCCCGCCCCGCTTGAGCCCAAAGCTCCATTAAAATGAGCAGAATATCACCCATTTCCATAAACATGTCCAGGGCGTTTTCCATTAATGATATGAGTTTTTGCGTTGGAGAAAGAGAAGAGGAGCGTAATTGATCAAATATTAAATTGAAATCTTTGAACATATAATATTCTATCGCCTGGAATATTTCATCCTTACTTCTGAAATATTCATATACCGTTCCTTTGCCGATTCCCGCTTCTTTGGCAATATCGGCGATTTTCCCTTTATCAAGTCCGTCTCGGGCAAACACCTTGATGGCGGATTCGATTATTAATTGTTTTTTATCCATTGCAATATGACTGACTGGTCGGTCGGAATTTAGTCAAAAAATTTTTATATTTACAATGTATTAATTCCTGCTCCACACAAAATCAATCATGGGCAATATGTGCAGGCGTGTAATATTTTCATTTGGATATCCATCGGGATACTGACCATAAACCATTTTATAACCCAACGAGATTTGAAAGCGTGAAGACTTTTCCCACGTCACCATTCCTTTGTGCTCTAGGGCAAACGAACCTTTCATTCCGGGAATTAAAAATAAATCGCCATCAACCAAATAGGTCCATTTTTCATTCATCCGTCCGTTCATATCTGCGCCTAATCGCATGAGCCAGCCATTATAATAAACCGCAAGTCTGTGATAAAGCAAGGGCAGATCAATGGTGGATTCCATGGCCAAATCACTTCCGCCAAACGCCAGGGCAAACCCTGCTTTTGCAGTGAAAATTTTATCCTGACCCAGTTGCTTGCTTGCCAGCACCATATTCCACAATGAAACCATATTGGGTATTTCAAACTCAGGCGAAATCATACCGCCAATACCGGGCTTTGCCACCATTTTTAATAAAGGAGTGGGATAATAAATCGCATGAGCAGTTGAAACTGTCCAATCATAACGCTGGAGCCAACGCTGCTTAACAGTTACCCCGGGCATGAGCAAAGCCGTCAGCTTATAAAATGAAATTTCCCGATCTTCGGACTGGCCCCAGCGAACCGGTTGAAAGACTCCAAATTCCCAGCGTCCTTCCAGTAAAGTATGTGCCGTTCCAGGGAGCCATTCGCCTTGTGAAAAAACTTGGCTTAATAAAATAAAGATAAGTAAAATGTTTTTCATTACTCTAAAATTATTGCACAGCCCACCGGTGCATGGTCAGATAGTTGTATGGCGCTCTGAAAAGTAGTTCCGCTGCCGGACGCAACATTCTTGTTCGTAAAAATATAATCCAGCTTGCGATCCCAAAATCTGTCTTCGGACGTGCTGTGAGTATTATGGGCTGCTGTAATAGCCACCGCTGAATCAATGGCGGAATTATATGTATCATACAAATGTTTTACCAGATTGGGTTCATTTTCAAAATTGTTAAAATAACTTCCTTCCAAGTGGGGTCCCCCATCCTCATCCGTATGAAACACATCATCTTCGCAGGCATCCTCATCACAATAATCTGTTTCCCCTCCGGGAGGTACGGAATTCAAATCTCCCCCAGCCACAAACACGTCTCCCGCTGCAGCCATTTCATCCAGGACTTCCTTAAATTTATCAATATGTTTCTGTTTTGTATCATCCGTGGCAAAAGCAGTGGCGTGGACCGAAACCGCATAAAAACTATCCTGATCGGGAATGGCTATTTTTGCTTTCAGAATATTTCTGCGGAGATAAAACATTTTTGTTAAGGCATCCTGATCTGTGCGTAGGGGCAGTTGAATCCGCTCGGCAGATTCGATTTCATGGCGGGTCATGACCACATTCCCCGCATCAATTCTTCCGATACCGTCACTGGGAATGGTTTGCGCTTGCCACATGGATGCATACGCGGCATAATTCATATCCGTATGATCCAGCAGCCACTGAACCTGGTCTATATATTGTGTCCGTTTGGATTCCCGGTCCACTTCCTGGAACAAAATAATGTCCGGGTCAATGACATCGATTTCTGCGGCGATAAGCTCCAAGGCATCCAATACTTCTTTTTCCGTCATGACAGTTCGGTCCCCGCAGGAATCGCCGAAAAAAGGCAGACGGCCGATACCAAAACGAATATTCCAAGACAAAATGATTAATGCGTTATCGGGATTTGGAATCGTCGTAAATGTTTTGGCTTCGTATAAAACAGCGTCTTCCACATCATCAAAGGTCGTGACCAGGGGTTCACAGCTAAAGAGAACTATGAATAGAATATAAAAAAGTGGTTTACACTGATGCATGGATTGAACTTATTACTGATTTATAACACGCAGCAAAATGTCTTTATCATCCGGGAAGAGCTTGGATTTTACCAGCCGCGGCACTAAAATTTTTAAATTTGGATCTCGTGCAAAGACATCCTTAAAAATCGGTAGTGCTTCTTCCTCTCTGCCGGCGCCTGCCAACGTCACTGCTGTCCAAAAAGGTAATTCCGGGTTTTCTGGATAATATTCAGCTGCTTGATTATATTCTTTCAGAGCCAATTCTATTTGCCCTGTTTCCATATAATGATCCCCTTGGTTCGCATGATTGTATGCTTTGTGAATTCGGACCAATCGCTTTAATTCCTTTATGGGAGTCGGATGATCTTCGATACGTAAATTCAGCACCACATCTTTATAAGAAATTCCTGTGGGTTTTCCGCTGACGATTAACATGGCCGCCGATTGCTTTCCCCGTAAATCACCCCCTTCATTTTGCGCCGCTTCCAACGCAGCCAGCATACGGTCAGCTAGAGCTCCTTGGGCTTTTTCAAATGCTTTAGCCATAACTTCTGGAACCGTATTTTTTTCCATAAGATTTGCTTGAACTGTGAAATTCTTTCCAACGAAATGCCCGGCAAAATCAATACAGTTTTTTCCTGTATGAACCGCTGTGTTTCCGTGTATATCAATCATTCCAACCTGGCGCACGGCTTTTCCATCATCTTGTGCCAACAAGGCGTTCAGTGCTTCTTCCGCTGTTTTCCCCTCGCTCATGAGCTGCAATCCGTCGGGTCCATATTCTACTTTCACAAAGGACTGGGTCGCAACAGCGCCCACGCCGGCGTGTGCCCAGGGAACAAGTGCCCCCACAGAAAACCAGTGACTTTGCACGGCCACGCCAAGCTCACCTGTTTCTTCGTCCAAAGCAACAATGGAATAAGTGTTGACCGGGCGACCGTTCTGGGCGGTCAGGGTTGAAAGGAAGAAAAATATTAAAGCTGTATTCTTGAATCTCATAGACTCTCCTTAAATCGTGGTCAATATTAAGCCCTGTTGTTCTATTCGGCAATTTATAGCTACATTCCGTTAAATGAAATATTTACGCTATCTATCCATGCCTCTTTTGGTAATAACTGCTATTTATTTTTCTGCCAAAGGCCAGTACTGGATGTGGATATATTTATTGTTATTAGACACCATTATTATTGGTGGCGATGCTCTTTTTGGCTCCGACAAATCTGTGCCGGATTATAAATATCCTAAAATATTAATAGCTCTTTTATATATTAATCTGCCATTAATATTTATACTGGTTTCTTTATCCGTATATATGGCCGGTCTGGTACAGTTTGATTTTCTGGAACGCTGGGTGTTTTTATTAACCGGAGAAGACATTGCTTTTAATCGATCCTTAACCGCGTTTTGGCATTTAGTCGGGTATGTCTTTTCCGGAGGATTGATGATTGGTTCTGCAGCCACAGTTCCGGGCCATGAACTGATACACCATAAAAAGAATAAACGTGATTGGTTTATGGGCCAATGGATGCTTGCATTTTCCTGGGATTGTGCATTTGCAATTGAACATGTACACGGTCATCATAAAAATGTTGGCCTTGCTTCTGATCCCGCAACGGCCAAAAGAGGTGAAAACATTTATCGTTTTTTCCTAAAAGCTTCATGTAAAGAACATCTGGATGCATGGGCGATTGAATTGAGCCGCCTAAGGAAATATGGCTACAAAATTGCAGGTATACACAACCGTATGATTCACGGATATATTAAAAGTTTGTTCATTACAATATGGGCTTTTTATTTAGGCGGCTGGAAGGGAGTTGTAATGTTTTTTGGATTGGCACTGTTTGCCAAGTTTTTTCTGGAAGTGGTAAACTATATGGAGCATTACGGATTGGTTCGTGCCCCCGGGACACCTGTTTCCCCACGGCATTCATGGAATACCAATAAACGCCTCAGCAGTGTATTATTGTATAATTTAACACGGCATTCCCATCATCATGAACAGGGAAGTTTGGAGTTTTGGAAACTACGCCCCCACCCAGATGCCCCTGAGATGCCCTACGGATATTTATCTACACTTTACCTTGTTATCTTTTTCCCGGGAATGTATCGCAAAATGATGGAGCCCAGGTTGAGTGAGTGGTTTGAAAATTTCGCCACTGATGAAGAAAAGGCCCTTATGGCTTAAATCAAATTTCCTCAAACACACCTGTTTTTTTATTCTTCCGTACTTTATCATAATCAAAACACCTGCCGTTCATGGCAATGTAAACACCGTGGGACAGGCTTTGGACAAACCCCAGAGCACTGCCCATATTAAATAATCCGTCTGATGTTCCGAACTTAAACGGTATCATGGCGCCGGTGAGGACAATGGTTTTTTCCAGGGTTGCTTCCGCCAATCGTTTGGCTGTTTTTGTCATGGTGTCAGTGCCGTGGGTTATAATAATCCGTTCTTCTTTTACCTGTTTGCAATTTTCCAGGATTATCTTTCGGTCGGCATCTGTCATATCCAGGCTGTCTATCATCATGAGCGTACGGATATTCACATCAATGTGAGCCCGGCCCAGTTCCAGGATTTCCCGCATGTGGGTATCCTTGAAAAACAGTTCGCCTGTTATTTCATTGTACTCTTTATCAAAGGTACCGCCGGTGATAAATATACGAATCGCCACACTCTATTCCTTAGGGTTCAAAAACTTGAATGGACACTTCTTTTTCCACCAGTTCTGTGAATTTTCCGTCAAATCGGGTCGCACGCACAATATGGTTGTCTACCCAATGATAATTTCCACCTCTGGGTTTTCCCAATAAAAGATCGTGGTATTTAAAACCGTTATTTTTTAACCATGCTTCCGTGACGTCCCGGTGCTCTTCTAATCTGGATGAAAAAAATGTGATTTGGTGTCCTTTGTCATACCAGCTGTTTAGGGTCTTTAATGCATCCGGATATAATTTTGCTGTGGCCATTCTTTCCGGTTCTTCATTGGGTATATCGTCACAAATGGTACCATCAATATCTATGAGATAGTTTTTTACTCCTTCCGGCAACGATGGAGACAGCCGTTTTCCGTTTTTTGTTTGCTCTACCAAATGAGTCATTTGGTCAGCCTCACAGAATCAATTTTCATGATATTTCGCTTTATCAAAGTAACGTCTCTATTTCCCACCGCCCCTTAATCCCCTCCTCGTATGAGGAGGGGTCTCGCCTGCCATTCGGAGGCGAAGCGCAGGCTGGTGGGGTGGTGTAAGGTTTATGTTCATTCTCATTCTATTTTTTTTAATCTTGATTTTCTCTAAAGGTTTGTGACAAAATTCACACAGCGCTGACGACGTTTACAATCCTGATTATTTCGGGACTATCTCCTTCAAATACATTTAAACCGGGAGAATGATAATGTTTTTGCATTATGTAAGGAGATCGCCGCGTAGGCTACGCCTTCTTGCCATGACATCCATTAGAGTAACTTCAGCACATTTTCCGGCGGCCTGCCCAACACAGCCTTTTCGCCTTTAACCACAATGGGCCGTTCCATAATTTTCGGGAATTTCGCCATGGCGGCAAAAAGAGCATCATCCTCATCCAACGATTCTTTCAGATTATTTTCCTTAAAATCCGCCTCCCCTTTCCGCACAAATTCACCGGGGCGTTTACCCAATTTTTTGGATAAGTCTTTAAATTCATCCACGGAAGGAGTCTCTTTTAAATATTCAATAATGGCCGGTTCGACGCCGCTGTCACGCAGCAGCTGCAGAGTTGTTCTGCTTTTGCCTCACCGGGGGTTGTGGTAAATAGTAAATCCGTTCATATGTGTTTATCCTTTTTGGGGGGTGGTTGATATTGGTGTGAAAATTACAGATATAATGGCGGTCAAACATAGAAAGGAAAGTTATAGATGAGTATTCAAGTCGTAAAGAAAAAACAAAGGGTTGATTATGTTATTATTCCTTATGATGAATTTATAACATATGCCAATGAAGGCCTCATTGAGGCTGCCTATATACAAGACATTTTAACCAACCCCGTGGATGGCGAGATCATGGATTTTGATTTTGGAAATCATGTGGACAACCCTGTTCAATTGCGCCGATTAAGAGCCGGGTTTACCCAAAAGGAATTGGCGGCAAAATTGGGCGTAACACAAGCCTATGTTTCTAAACTGGAACGAGCTCAA
>JACNLB010000066.1 GCA_014381755.1 Fidelibacterota bacterium
GGATCAGCTTTTTTCCCGGGGTTGAATCATATCTCGAGGCTGGACCAGATTATCAAAGTCATCACCACTCATGTAACCTAGATCAATGATGGCTTCTTTTAAGGTGGTGTTTTCCTTATGAGCTTTTTTAGCCACTTCCGCAGCTTTATCGTAGCCTATGTGGGGGTTCAGGGCAGTTACCAGCATGAGCGAATTGTGGAGATTGCTGTGGATACGTTCTTCATTGGCCTCAATCCCATTCACACAATTATCTGCAAATGAAACGGATACTTCAGACATGAGTCGAATTGACTGAATTATATTAAACGCAATCACGGGACGGTATACATTCAATTCAAAATTTCCGGAAGCACCTGCCATGGTAATCGTAACATCATTCCCGATGATTTGTGTACACACCATGGTCATTGCTTCAGCTTGGGTGGGGTTTACTTTCCCCGGCATGATTGAACTTCCCGGTTCATTCGTGGGAAGACTAATTTCTCCAATTCCTGAACGGGGACCACTCCCCAGCCAGCGAATATCATTTGCAATTTTATTCAACGATACTACTACTGTTTTAAGAGCAGATGATAATTCTACAATGCTGTCTTGACCGCCTAAGGCTTCAAATTTATTGGGTGCAGTAACAAAAGGTAAATTTGTCAAGTTTGCAATTTCCTGTGCGGCTGCTTCGCCAAATCCTGCCACTGAATTAATGCCGGTTCCTACTGCAGTGCCGCCCATGGCCAATTCATAACAATGCTCCATGGCATTTTTTACTCGCGTAATTCCATGATCCACCATGGACGCATAACCTGAAAATTCCTGGCCTAAACTCAATGGTGTGGCATCTTGAAGGTGCGTTCTCCCCAGTTTGATAATGTCTTTAAATTCATCTGTTTTTGCCGCAAGGGATTTTTGTAATTTTTCCAGTGCAGGTATTAATTGGTGCGTAACTGATTCAACAGCAGCAATATTGATTGTCGACGGAAACGTATCGTTTGTTGACTGTGACATGTTCACATGATCGTTGGGATGGACCGGATCCTTACTCCCCAACTCACCACCCAGCATTTCAATCGCTCGGTTGGCAATCACCTCATTCACGTTCATATTGGTTTGCGTTCCGGAACCGGTTTGCCAAACGACCAAAGGAAAATGATCATCCAATTTACCTTCGATTACTTCATCGGCAGCGTTGCGGATGGTAGTAGCAATTTCGGAATCGAGGCTGCCAAATGATTCATTCACAGTAGCAGCGGCTTTTTTTAGAATACCGTAAGCCCGAATAAATTCACGGGGAAAATGCTCGTTTCCAATCTTAAAATTTTGCAGTGACCGCTGGGTTTGCGCGCCCCAATAACGATCATTTACAACATTTACTTCTCCAAGGCTGTCTTTCTCAATTCGTGTAGACATAACGTTACTCCACAATCCATGTGTTTCCGGAATTCAATAACTCTTTAATACTTCCAGTCCCATGTTGACCAATGGCTTCATCGATTTGCTGAACGACAAGTTCATCATAGGGTGGGACATCTATTGCATACAAAACACCTACCGGATCAGGGAAAATATCCAGGTAGGTAAAATTAGCAAGCATGGATGCAATTACATAATCCTGTTCATTGTGAATCAACACATCATCAATGGAATATGTATCACCCAATTCGATAATCTCCGGAACATTATCATTCAATCGAATCCCTTTTTTATTTTCATTTCCAAAGAGCATAGGCTGCCCGTGTTCCAGGTGAAGAACATGATCCGCTTTGGATTCTTTATTTGTCATAGAAGCAAAAGCTCCGTCATTAAAAATCAGGCAATTTTGATAAATTTCAAGAAAGGATGTTCCTTTATGTTTATGTGATCTTTCAATCATAGCCTGCATATGTTTCGTATCTCGATCAACGGACCTGGCAACGAATGTCGCTTGCGCCCCCATGGCCAATGTGAGAGGATTAAAGGGTCTATCCAAAGAACCAAATGGGGTTGATTTTGTAATTTTTCCAACTTCAGATGTAGGTGAATACTGGCCTTTGGTTAAACCATAAATGCGGTTATTAAACAGCATAACATTTATATTAATATTGCGCCGTAATAGATGAATCGTATGATTGCCACCAATGGAAAGTCCATCGCCATCGCCGGTCACAACCCATACAGACAAATCAGGATTGGCGATTTTTACGCCGGAAGCAATGGCAGTTGCACGACCGTGAATAGTGTGAAAACCAAAGGTGTTCATATAATATGGAAATCGACTGGAACAACCAATGCCGGAAATAAAAACGATATTTTCTCTATCGATACCTAAATCCGGAAACACTTTTTGTGTTTGTGCTAGGATGGCATAATCACCACAACCTGGACACCAACGAACAGATTGATCTGAAGTAAAATCCATCCGTGAATATTTTTTCTTTTCGACTGTTTTTACATCTGCCATTATCAACTGCCTATTAATTTGTTCACTTTTTCAATAATTCGATGTTTACTAATTGGTTTTCCCTTCACTAAGTTTAATCCTTGGGCATCCACAAGATATTCAGCACGAATAATTTTTGATAATTGACCCATATTAATTTCCGGCATTAATACGTGTTTGAAGCGGATTAAAATTTCTCCTAAATCTTTGGGTAAAGGATTCAACCACCTTAAATGAACATGGCTGACTAACTTATCTTCTTTCTGCAAATCTTCAGTTGCAGAACGGCAGGATCCTTTCGTTCCTCCCCAGCTTAATATTAACAAATCTCCACTGGTTTTTCCATAAATATCGGTCGGAGGAATTTCGTTCACAATATTGTTTATTTTCTGTTGACGATTCAGAGTCATTTGATGATGGTTTTCTGGATCATAACTGACATTACCGGTACCATCTTCTTTTTCTAATCCTCCTATGCGATGCTCCAAACCTGATGTTCCAGGAATCGCCCACGGTCGAGCCAAAGTCTCCTTATTTCTCATGTAAGGCAAAAATTGTCCATCGATTAATATTGAGGTGTCGGCAAATTTAACTTCGATAGGTTCCAAGTTATCTACGTCAGGTATAAGCCATGGTTCAGAGCCATTCGCCAAATAGCCATCGGTTAGTACAAACACAGGTGTCATATACTTAAGGGCTATCCGGCATGCTTCATACGCAGTATAAAAACAATCGCCAGGTGTGGCTGAAGCAATCACAGGTATAGGAGCTTCACCATTGCGTCCATACAACGCTTGAAATAAATCTGATTGTTCAGTTTTAGTCGGCAATCCTGTGCTGGGACCTCCACGCTGAACATTGACAATAACCATAGGTAACTCGGCCATGACAGCGAGACCCAGTGCTTCACCTTTTAAGGCAATCCCGGGACCAGAAGAGGCAGTAACAGCCAAATTGCCGGTAAACGCTGCTCCAATGATGGATGTCATTCCGGCAATTTCATCCTCTGCCTGAAAGGTTTTTACATTATGGTGTTTTAATGATGATAGAATATGAAGTATATCACTGGCGGGTGTAATGGGATAACCACCATAAAAAAGAGGTAAGTTTGATTTTTCAGCTGCAGCAACTAATCCAAGTGAGACAGCATAATTTCCGACAATATTTCGATACGTTCCCGGAGGTAAATCCGCTTTATCCACCATATATCGAGTTGTAAATATTTCAGTCGTTTCACCATAATTATATCCCGCATCCAACGCTCGGACATTTGCTTCAATCAATTCAGGCCGTTTAGCGAATTTTTTTCTCAACCATGATTTGGTTGTTTCAGTTGGTCTGTCAAAAATCCAAAATAGCAGACCTAAAGCAAATAAATTTTTAGTCCTTCCAACTGTTTTGGTTGGTAAATCCATATCTGAACAAGCTTCCAAAACGATTTTGCTCATATCAATGGCAAACACATTGAAAAAATCTTCCAATGAACCATCTGCCAACGGATTCGACTCATAACCGGCATACGTCAGATTTTTCTTGGTAAAGCTGGCTGTATTACAAATAAGCATTCCACCATGTTCCAACTCGTTCATGTGAACTTTTAATGCGGCTGGATTCATAGCGACCAATACATCCACCTTATCGCCGGGTGTATGGATATCTTTAGAACTGAAATTAATTTGAAACGCACTCACACCAGCCAAAGAACCTGCGGGTGCTCTAATTTCCGCCGGGTAATCGGGGAGTGTACTTATATCATTCCCCATAATTGCTGTGGTTTCAGTAAATCGTCCGCCTGTTAGCTGCATTCCATCTCCTGAATCACCGGCAAAACGGATGATTACATTTTCAACATTTTTTAGTGTTTTTTTCATTAAGGTTTTGGTCTGCGATATTTAGTCGTAATGCAGAGCAGTTCGAAACTTATGAGGCGTTTTTAATTTTAAATTCAAATGTGTTCAGGACCTGTCCAGTGTTAAATTTACCATTCTGTTTATACGTAAATCAATTGTATTAGAGACCAATTAAAAATGTGAACAAAAATTGCACTTTTCATTCTGAAATCGTAAACTGTATGTTACGCTAATGAGCCCCAAACATAATCCGAGTCAACTTTCTATTTTTCCAGAGCTGTCTGATAACCTCTCTACACCTTCGATTGCAACCATACCGGAGTTTGATAACGCATTAGGTAACCTTATCAAAATGAGTGACCTTGGGGCCTTTATTCAAATTAACATCCATGGCATTGAAAAGATTTATTCTTTGAATATTCATGAACTTAACATACCTCAAGATTTTATAAATAAAAATTCAGCCTTGGTTCCATTAACAGTACATTTATTTCCACAACATATAAGAAATGAATTAAAAAAATTGACGTATGAAGTAAAAGCATTTTTCAACCGGGGGAATTCATTCAAGACATCATTCGGATACTTCCTGTTTCGCAGCCATTTTCCCCTTTGGAAAACATATTTACTTGAACGACAGGAATCGATAAAACACTATTTAACAGATACATTAAGCAAAGGTATTTACGGGCAATATTTTTTAGATCATTTTCAAGAAGGATATGATTATATAAAGGATGCTGCAGATGAAACAGCACCTTGGGTTTTTCATGACAAATTATTGTTAAAAGATATCCAGGAAATAAGACATAATATTGCTGAAACTCATTCAACTTTATCCAGTTTAAAAGCCACAGAACTGGATTATCCCTTTCAAGTTCTCGTTTTAAAAACAGCTCATATTCCCATGGTGCTGCATCAATATCAATCACAGGTACACATTCATTCTGTTTTTAAAACTATTCATTTGGAGTATCTTGCTGATACAGAAATAAATACAATCGAAGATGTCCGCAAGTTGACAGATAAACTCTAATACTTTCAACGCAGTTTTTAAAATCTTTAAATTTTTCTATGACTAAAGAACAAATAAGATTATCTACATTATCCCACGGCAGCGGTTGAGCATGTAAAATCGGTCCGAAAGACCTGTCCCAGGTTCTGGGTCAACTCAATTTGAAAAATGATGACCGTGTCCTCGTCGGCTATGATGGCGCTGACGATGCTGCAGTCGTACGTCTGGACGGTGACAGATTAATTGTACAGACCGTGGATTTTTTTACACCCATTGTGGATGATCCATACCAATTCGGACAAATCGCAGCGGCCAATTCCCTTTCCGATATTTATGCAATGGGCGGCACTCCCCTTTTTGCATTGAATATTGTTGCCTTTCCCATAAATGATTTGCCTAAAACAATCTTGACTGAAATTCTCCAAGGAGGTGCCGACAAAGCAGCTGAAGCAGGGATTACAATTGTGGGTGGACATTCAATTGATGATAAAGAACCAAAGTATGGATTAGTCGTCACCGGTGAAGTAGATGAACAAAATCTTGTACGAAATAATGGGGCGCAACCTGGCGATGCATTAATCTTAACAAAACCCCTTGGTACAGGTATTATTGCCACTGCCATTAAAAAAGGGAAAGCTGATTCAAATCAGATTGATGCGGCAGTTTTATCCATGTCCACGCTCAATAAAGCAGCTGCAGAAGCAATGAATGGATTAGATGTTCATGCCGCCACAGACGTAACCGGTTTCGGACTCTTGGGACATTTACTGGAAATGTGCCGAGCCAGTAATGTGTCTGCAAATATTAATTTCGATAAATTAAAATTTTTAAATGGAATTCATGAACTAGCTGACTCTGGAGTTATTCCCGGTGGAACAAAGCGAAACTTGGATTATGTAAACACATATGTACAATTTGAAAATTCACTTTCTGAAACGGATCAATTGTTGGCGGCAGATGCACAAACATCCGGAGGACTTTTAATTGCTCTTCCAAATGAAGCTGCAGAAAAATATTTGGAAATTTTTAATATTTCCGCACCATTTCCAGCTGTTAAAATTGGACATATCACCAATATTACTGATACGTTCATTTCTCTTTATTAGTTTGTACTTATACTCTATTCATACCAAAAGTTCATATAAGCTTTAACAGTTTTTTTGTACTTGAAAATATAGCTAATATTGTGTTAGAATTACTATATAAGATATCAAGGTCTTAAAACCTTTTATCCATTTTGTTAATGCAATTTTATTATTGCACAATATGAAAGCTGACATATCGTAGGATGAATTATTCTACTATTAATCTTTTTCCTAACCGATCCCGGTTAACAACCCGAAGGAATTCTGAACCCAATCTTTTATTACATGACTCCCTAATATCTCTGAAAGCCGGGATAAAAAAAAGTAAGGAGTATGACTATGAATATTAACTGCTGGGACTATATGAAATGCGGACGAGAACTTGGAGGGAAAAAAGTAGATGAATGTGGAGTTTGTCCAGTTGTGACATACACTGCTTTCAATAGAATAAACAATGGATATAATGGAGGACGTTTTTGTTGGGAAATAGTGGGAACCTATCCCATAAGTGATCTTCGCTGTTCACATGCAGCTAAAATAAAAGACTGTACATTATGTGACTTTTACAAACTGGTAAAGAAGGAAACCGGGAAACAGTTCGTTGATTAACAAACTCTTTAAAGGATAATTCATTATGAGCTATTGGCGAGTTCCACTTGACATTCAAAATGTTAAAATACCAAAAGGTGATATTCATATCATTACCGATCGATGTAAAGGCTGCAATTTTTGTGTAGAATACTGCCCACGGGATGTTCTTGAAATGTCCACTGATTTTAATCGTAAAGGGTATCATTATCCCCGGGTGTTAAAGCAAGGAGCATGTGTAAACTGTAATCTTTGTGAAATGATATGCCCTGAATTCTCTATTTATTGTTTAGAAGGTGAAGAACAATCGCCAGAGCCGGATGAAGTACTTGGAAAAGGAGAAAACCATGAA
>JACNLB010000107.1 GCA_014381755.1 Fidelibacterota bacterium
ATTTTGATGAAACTAATTAAAACTACGTCTTTTATAATCCTGCTAATAACTTATTGCTCGGCAGGTAATACAAAAATATTAACACCTCCCAACTTAAATATTTCAAAAAAATCAGGAGTAATATCGGTCGATGGCCATTTGGAAGATGACGGCTGGACTGGCGTTGCTAAGGCAGATGGTTTTGTTGAAGTCCAACCCGGTGAGAACACGCCTGCAATTGTTACAACAGAAGCCTATGTAACCTACGATGATGATCATTTATATATCAGTTTCAAAGCGTTTGATGATCCCAAAAATATTCGCGCCAATGTGACTAAAAGAGATAATATGTATAGAGATGATTTTGTTGGAATTTTACTGGATACGTATGGAGATGCCAACAGAGCCTATCAAATCATGGTTAACCCCATTGGTATTCAAGGAGATGGTCAGAAGATAGGTGAAAGTGAAGACGAATCATTTGATATGATTTTTGCTTCTGCCGGGATCATTACAGATGATGGATACCAAGTGGAAATTGCCTTGCCCTTCAGCAGTATTCGATTTCCTAATAAAGACGTACAGCAATGGCGCATTACATTTTTCAGATCTCTACCACGAGAAGATTTTAGACGACAAATGCTGTGGAGTCCTGTTGATCGCAATAATCCGTGCATGCTTTGCCAACTTGGATATTTAAATGGAATTGAAGGAATTAAATCAAAACGATCCATTGAATATTTACCAAGTATTGTTGGTACACAAAGCGGTGCTCTGGACACAAGCAGTATTTTTCAAAATGATGATTTAAATAGTGATCTTGCATTGGGCATCAAAATCCCCTTGGGGGAAACAGCAACAGTTGAAATTGCCATCAATCCGGATTTCAGCCAGGTGGAAGCGGATGTAACTCAATTTGATGTGAATTCACCTTTTGCACTTTCATATCCCGAACGCCGACCCTTTTTTAATGAAGGCAGTGATTTATTCAGCGCTGGAGGACACGAATGGCAACCCAATATTAAACCGGTGTATACACGCTCCATTAATGATCCCAGTCTGGCCTTGAAAGTGTTAGGCAGGATAGGTAGTACGGATTACGGAGTCATCAGTGCCATCGATGAAGAAACAGGTATTATTATTCCATTTGAAGATTGGAGTTCTCTGGTATCGGTAGGGGAGAGCAAGGTCAATATTATTCGGTTGAAACATGCAATGAACAATAGTTCTTACATCGGGGGTGTTGTTACTGATAAACGCTACACAGATGGGAGTGGTACCAATATCGGAACGGACGGTTTATACTACATCAATCAAAATTGGTCTTTAAGCTGGCAGGCGTTTACAAGCATGACGACCGAACCAAATGATACAACATTATCGGTATATATAAATGGGTTCAAATTTTCTCCAGATAGTCTAACCTCTGATTTTGATGGTGAATCCTATAATGGTTATCAGTTATTTGCGCGATTATCCCGAAATACACGCAATAGTTTTTCAAATTTATTTTATGCAGTAAAATCACCCACTTTCAGATTGGACACCGGTTTCCTCCGGCAAAATCATCAGCGAAATTTTGGTGGAAATTATACATTTATTCAATATCCCAAAACGGATCTGATTGAAAACTATTCGTTTACATTGGCCACCGGGAGAGTCTGGAATTTTGATTGGGATATAAAAGAACGCTGGTTCTATTCTTCACTTAATTTTGATTTTAAAGGCCGCATCAGTGCCGGGTTAACATTTTTACCTACAAGTGAAAATTATCTGGAAACCATGTTTACAGAGTTAAGACAAATAGATTTTAATATTAGAAGGAATTTTAGTGAGAAATTTTCTTTGGGAATGTATATAACAAATAATATTTCAATTATCCGTTATTTAGATCCCCCTGAAAAGGGTAGGGCAAAATCATACAATATATGGATGAGTTTTAAACCGACATCTAAAATTAGCATTCGTCCATCATTTAATTATAACTCCGCCCAGTATTTGGATAAGGATGATTACTATTATAAAGGTCAGCGTTTAAGGATATACTCTACGTACCAATTCAACAAATATCTTTCATTTAGGTTGATAGGTCAATATTTCTATCAGGAAGATTTTGTTTATGGAGATGTGTATAAGAGTTTTGATTTGCACCCGCTCTTAAGTTATCAGCCAAATCCATTTACTATTTTTTATATTGGCTCATCTCATGATTTTGACGAAGGCCCTGATGGATATGAATCTTTCGATTTGCTTCACAATAGTCTGCAGATCTTTCTGAAGTTTCAATACCTCTTTCAAACCTGATACATTCTCAATCTTGGTTTTGTAAATTTAGACCATGAAACCGGACGTAATACTTTGCCATTACGGTGAAATTGGACTCAAAGGTAAAAACCGTGGTTTTTTTGAAAAGAAGCTTCAGGAAAATCTTCGAAAAACTCTAAAGAAATTTTCACCGGACACTTTTTCATCCATTGGCCGCATGTTTGGTCGACTTATAATTCGGTTAAATGAAAATGGGCAAAATGAAATAAACTCAATAAATACAGCATTAAAAAATGTGTGCGGAATGGTCTATTTCGCTCCGGCTATTAAGATCGATCAGGATAAAGATAAAATTACAAAACTGGCTGTTGAGTTAATGTCTGTTGGTGATTACAATTCATTTCGTGTAACAACTCGTCGAACAGATAAAGATTTCCCAGTAAGTAAACAAAAAATGAATGAAGATGTGGGAGAAGCTATTTTAGAATCAACCGCTAAAATGGTAAATCTCAATCATGCAGATAAAACCTGTTACATCGACATTGTAGACGGGAAAGCATTCGTTTATACTGATCGTTTTAGCGGACAAGGCGGACTTCCTGTGGGAGTGAGCGGAAAAGTGATGTCAATGTTATCCGGTGGAATTGATTCCCCGGTAGCCTCTTATTATGTAATGAAACGGGGTGCAGCTGTTTCCTTTGTCCATTTTCATTCAGTTCCTTATACGAATGAAGCATCCATAGAAAAAGTAAGGGAAATGATTGAAAAACTCCAAGTTTTTCAACAAAAAATATCCCTTCATTTAGTTGAATTAGCGCCTATTCAAAAAGAAGTCATGGTATTAACAGCTGAAAAGTATCGCATTATTCTTTACCGTCGTTTCATGGTGCGCATAGCTGAGGAATTGGCAAAAATCCATAAAGCAAAAGCATTAGTCACCGGTGATTCTCTTGGTCAAGTTGCATCTCAAACGTTGGAAAATATGGGCGTAATTGAAGAAGCGATCAGTATGCCTTTACTGCGCCCATTGATTGGATTTGATAAACTGGAAATAATCGGTAAAGCGAGGGAAATTGAAACATATGATATTTCCATTCAGCCGGATCAGGATTGTTGTGCTCTATTTGTTCCGAAGCACCCAGCAACAAAAGCAAGACTTGTAGACGTTTTAATTGAAGAAAAAAAATTGGATGTGGATAAACTTGTGAGTCAGGAAATCAAAAATGTCAAAACAGAGATATTTGAATGAAAGTTGCCCTCTTCGGTGGTACGGGCTTTGTGGGGAATTATATTGTTGATGAACTATTGAATGCCGGTCACGAACCCCATATTTTAGTTCGACCGCAGAATGCCTCAAAGCTTATTCAATCAGAAAAATGCATCACATATTCCGGACATATTGAAAATGAGGTTGTGATTATGGAAATGATGAAAAATTCTGATGCTATTATATATAATATTGGTCTCATCCGACAGTTTCCAAAAAAAGGTATCACCTTTGAAAAACTGCATTTTGAAGGTGTAAAGCGTACTATAAAGTTGGCAGAATCAGCGAAAATAAAGCGTTATATACTCATGAGTGCCAATGGTGTTAAAATGGATGGGACTCCTTATCAAACTACGAAATATATAGCAGAGCAGTTTTTGAAAAATTCCACGTTGGATTGGACCATATTCCGCCCATCACTCATTTTCGGAGATCCCCGTGGTACTATTGAGTTTTGTTCACAGTTAAAAAAGGATATGCTGGGTTTACCTATTCCTGCGCCACTCTTTTTTAATGGACTGATTCCAAAAAATGCTGGATCATTTTCTTTCAATCCTGTACATGTAACCGATGTAGCAAAATGTTTTGTCCGAGCTTTGGAAAAAGAGTCTGCAATTGGTAAAACCTATGCAGTGGGTGGTGAAATGACAGTAACGTGGAAAGAACTGATCAAAACAATCACCTCGTCGAATGGGAAAAACAAGTGGTCAATTCCTGCTCCGGTTTTCCCTATAAAAATGTTCGCGAAATTATTAGATAGATTTTCATGGTTTCCCATAACTGCTGATCAATTAACGATGCTCATGGAAGGGAATACGTGTTCATCAAATGTGTTTGAAGAATTTGATGTGAAACCCCTTGAATTTAGTGGTGAAAGTTTGCAGTATTTAAATGAGTAGATTGCAATCAAACGTTGTAACTTTTGCACTGGATTAATCTTATGTTAAAATTCATTACATTTACAGTATTTGCCTTTGGCTTCCTCTGGGGAAAAAGTATGCCCATTGCTGTAGGTGAATCAGCACCGGATTTTTCATTACCCGATGAAAATGGCCAAATGCATTCTTTATCTCAATATCGAGGGCAGAAAGTGGTCGTATATTTTTATCCGAAAGATGACACTCCGGGATGCACAAAGGAAGCCTGTGGTATTCGAGATGAATTCAGCTCATTTGAAGACAACCAAATTATCGTTTTTGGTGTCAGTTATGACAATGCATCCAGCCACAGAAAATTCAAAAAGAAATTTGACATCCCTTTTCACTTACTATCTGATGAAGATAAATCTGTCTCAAAATTATATGGTGCAAATGGGATGTTTTTCCCCAGCCGGAAAACATATTTAATTGGCGAGGATGGTAAACTTCTTAAAATTTATGATAAGGTTAATGTTCTAAATCATGCCGAGGATATTTTACGCTCTTTTGCTGAAAACGATTAAGTTTTCAGCCCCCTTCATATTTTTATTTATAACGTCTATTTCATTCGGTCAGACTTCGCGTATTAGCGGCATCATTACGGATGCCGAAACCGGCGAAACACTGATTGGAGCCAACGTCTATATCCGCGAAACAGGGCAAGGAATGGCAACGGATAGGAATGGCTATTATGTGTTAGATAACCTAGAACAAAGTTCAAAAACGCTGGTTGTTTCTTTTCTTGGTTTTGAACAGGTTGAAATACATCTTGAACTCGAACCGGGAATATCCCGCAAAATAGATATTACCTTAAAACATGACGTTATTGCTTTGGATGAAATTGAAGTTTCAGCAGAAAAAATAGCTCGTCAGTTTAATATCCAACCCGGAAGAGTCAATTTAAATCCCCGACAGATAAAGGCACTTCCATCTGTTTTGGAACCGGATATTTTTCGCACGATACAAGCGTTGCCGGGAGTACTGACTCAATCTGAATTCAGTACAGGATTAATCATCCGTGGCGGTAATACAGATCAAAATTTGATTCTACTTGACGGCATTACGGTTTACAATCCGTCCCATCTTGGTGGCGTATTTTCAAATTTTATTGTAGATGCAGTGAAAGATGCTGAACTGATCAAAGGGGGATATAATGCAGAATACGGCGGCCGCCTTTCAGCAGTTCTAAACGTCACAAGTCGAGAGGGGAACCGCAATAATTTTGATGCAAAAGTGAACATTTCCATTTTATCTGCACAAGCTACGTTTGAAGGCCCCATACCAAATGGTGCATGGCTGGTTGCCGGACGACGAACTTATTTTGATAAAATTTTAGAAAATACTGATTTAAATGTACCTCCTTATTATTTCTATGATCTGCAGGGTCATGTATTTACTGATTTAACTGAAAAAGATCGTTTGAGTATTAGTTTTTATACCGGCATAGACGACTTTAATTTTGACGATTTAGGCATGGATTCATATTGGGGGAATGAAACATTCAGTTTGGCTCACAGAAAAATTTTCAATGATCTTCTGGTTGGGAATTTTCTTTTCGCCAGCAGTCGATTTTTTACATATTTCAACTTGGGAGGCGAATCCGGTCTTATCCAAGATAATACGATTCATGATTTAACGGCATCGGCGAATTTCTCTTATTTCCAAAATGAAAAGATGACGTGGAAATTCGGTGGACAGGTTAAGCGGCTTGGGTTTGATTATGATAATGCATTTGGTGATACAACACTTTTTGAAGTCAAAGAAGCTCCCAATGAATCAGCTGTTTATACGAAATTAAAATGGATACCCAATAAACGATTGGTTATTGAACCGGGCTTTCGATTAAATGGGTATGATGCTCATCCGGATAAATTATTCCCGGATGTTCGTTTAGGGTTGAAATACCTTCTAACGGAAGATCGCTATATCAATTTTGCCCTTGGGAATTATCATCAATTCATCATGACGATTCAAGATGATTATAATCCGACACTGCTGGACTTTTGGATGGCGATTGACGAATCTGTAAATCCGGGGAAATCAATCCAGATTGTATTGGGCTATGAAGAATATTTTGGATTGTTATATAAACTTCAAATTGAAACATATTACAAAGATCTAAAAAATATGCTGACATTTGTGGAAACGAGAGCCTCAACGGATGAAGTTATTTCTGATGAATCAATTTCTGCTATGTTTGATGTAGCTGATGGCTATGCATATGGGCTTGAGGTTTTTGCTCATAAAATGCATGGACGGTTGAATGGTTGGATTTCGTATACATATTCCATTTCCAGAAAAATAATGTCTGGTGATGAATATTACACCAATTGGGACCGCCGGCATGCGTTTAATGTGATAGGGAATTTTAATATCAACAAAAAATGGACATTTAATTGGCAGTGGGCATACCAGTCTGGGCAGGCGTTTACGCCCATTCTTGGCAAATATATTGAGAATCTCGACTATACATTTGATAATATGCATAGCGGTTTCAGCACCATCCCCGGTTCCAGAAATTCCGACCGATATCCTCCCTTTCACCGATTGGATTTGGGTATTGTTCGAAACTTTAAATTCAAAAAATTCAATATGGACTTATACCTACAGGTGATCAACAGTTATGATCGGGAAAATATTTTCAGGTATATTTATCATTTTGGTAGCTCACATAATGGACTTGATGATGATGGTGACTGGGACGAGAAAGAAGACGATCTAAACGGCAATGGTTATCCTGACCCGGGAGAACCCAATGTGGATGAAGCCGATGAAGAACAAGTACAGCGTAATGATATTTCCATTTTTCCCATAATACCCTCAATCGGAATTAATATCGATTTTTGA
>JACNLB010000154.1:0-1458 GCA_014381755.1 Fidelibacterota bacterium
TTGGAAATGATGGGTCAAGTGGCTCCTGTGGATATTTCTGTGTTGGTCACGGGCGAGTCCGGCACCGGCAAGGAAATGGTTGCCAAAGGGCTCCATAAATTTAGCAAACGAGCCCAACAAGAGATGGTTACCGTGAATTGCGGAGCCATTCCCGCCGGCATTATTGAAAGTGAATTATTCGGACATAAAAAGGGTGCGTACACCGGCGCCGGTGATGACCGAAAAGGTTATTTCGAAACCGCGGACAAAGGAACCATTTTCTTGGATGAAATTGGTGAAACGCCCATGGAAACACAGGTGAAGCTGCTCCGCGTATTGGAGTCTGGGGAATTTATGCGTGTTGGGGATTCCCAAACACGGCGAACGGATGTTCGTATTTTGGCGGCGACCAATAAAGATTTAGGTGAATTGGTTCAGCAGGGAAAATTCCGCCAAGACTTGTATTTTCGATTAAAAACGGTAACGGTGAATATGCCGCCGTTGCGCCAGCGAATCGAAGATTTGTCGATTTTGGTGGAACGCTTTGCACTGGAATTCACCCGCAGTAATGATATTCCCTATCGGGGATTTATGCCGGAAGCCATCCGCCGTATGAAACAATACGATTGGCCCGGAAATGTCCGTGAATTGAAAAATTTCGTGGAAAGTATACTGGTCATGGAAAAAGGCGAGCGAGTTACAGTGGACATGGTGGAATATAAATTGGGCATGTCTCAACCCATAAGTCAAAACCAGAATCTGCCCATGCTTATCCAGCAATCGCCGGAACAAGCGGAACGTGAATTAATATTGCGACAGTTGTTATTACTCCGCCAAGATGTGGAAACAATCAAAGCAATGATGGGGCAGGGCGGAGCTGCCGTACAGCCGGTGCCGTTTTATCAAGGCGGTGACGTGAGTGAATTACCGAAAGAAATGCAAATTGATGAAAATAGTCACCACAGCATCCGCAATACCGCAATCGGGGATATGAATTTGGAAGAACTGGAAAAGGAAGCTATATCACGAACATTACAGCATTTTAATAATAATCGCCGAGCCGCAGCGAAATCACTTGGTATGAGCGAACGGACACTTTATCGAAAAATTGATCAATATGATCTGGGACGAAAGATTAAACGATCTAATGGGAAGAATGATTAATATGAAAAAATACCTTTTAATTGCACCAATAACATTAACATTACTTTTTGCTCAAAGTTCAGCGATTTTCCTTTTAATTCCACCTTCGCCGACCATGAATGGATTAGGAAGGGAAATAGGTGTTTGTTTACCATACGATGATCCCTATGCCGGTTATTATAATCCCGCTAATGGGTTGCAGTTGTTTGAAGGTAATGCGTATCATTATTCTAAATTGAAAACAAGATGGCTGCCGAGGTTAGCGGATGATATGTATTTGCATTATGAAGTAATGAATGTTGGTTTAATACCCAAAAAATATCCTGTAAAGGCAGT
>JACNLB010000154.1:1661-7223 GCA_014381755.1 Fidelibacterota bacterium
ATACCCATTGATTTCGCATTTGGAATCACACGAAAAGAAGCAATACAAGAATTACTGATTAATCCAGACACCACTTCGTTAAAATCTTCTAATATATTTTATGATTACGGTACATTGATATCGATTCCAATTTCATCGAAGTATTATTCATTTATTAAAAATGAAGAATTCAAAGATGATTTTGAATTGCAAATAATTCCATCTTTTGGTTATAGTATTTCCAATGTGGGAGATGGAGTAAAATTTGATGTTCTTTCATCAGAATCTGATCCGTCACCACGGTATTTACGAACGGGAATAGCTTCATCTGTTACATTATCCTATAAATCATTGTGGAGTATTATTGAATGGAAGGGCGGAAGGTCTGCTTCTGATTTATTGGTTAAACCTCGTTATAATAATGATGACCCGATTGAATATCAAAGTGGGTTTGATAATGATATTGATTTTATCAGAAATGTTGTTTTATCAAAACCGGACTCCTCTATTCAAATTTACAGAGGTGACGAATGGACACTGTTCGAAATATATTCATTTAGATTTGGCAGGGAAAATGATATTACCGGAAAAGTAAATATAACATCAGCCGGTTATGGTTATAATTCCACAGGGTTATTCAAATTATTATATTTTATGCTGGATGAACCCATGTTTAAGAAACTCTCAGAATATATTGTTATTAAATATGATCATTCAATTTTAGATGAAGGTGGCTGGCATCCTTTATCAAACACAAAATTTGAATCTTTTTCAGTTACATTTAATAATATTGACCGTCTGATATTAGGGTTATTAAAATGAAAAAATACCAACGATTTTACAAGTTACCGCTCCACCAGTTACCGTTCAACCGCTCACTATTATCCATCTTCATTCTCACATTTTCCATCTTTCATGCTTCTTGCATGTTCTACTCTATGGCCGGATCCATACCGCCGCACATTAAAAGTATCGCCATTCCTCTGGTGGAAAACCAGACGGCAGAATTCGCCATGGCGGAGACGGTGACAGATAATTTGGTTTCCAAGTTTACAAAAGAAAATATTTTGCGTGTAACGGATGAGAAGAGTGCTGATTCTATTATGAAAGGTGTAATTTTGAAGGTGGATGACGGGCCGTATACATTCAGTAAAGAAGAGGCGGTTACGGAATACCGATTTACGGTAAGTATGAAAATGGAATGGCTGGATGTGGAAAATGACAAAGTACTACTGACCAAGCAGTATTCCGGTTGGGGCGCTTATGGTTTGAGCGGGGATATTAGCACAGACGGAATCGATAATGACGGCGACGGCGCAATCGACGGCGATGATATTGATGAAATTGGCGATCCACGGGAATTTGCCACAAAAGTAGCTGTAGAGAAAATTGCAGAAGATGTATTAAACGATATTTTAACTTCATGGTAGTGTGGTGATTGGTGATTGGTGAATGGTAGCTGGTGAGTGGTGAGTGGTAAGTTGTGCCTGTTAAAAAAAAAATAAATAATGTCATTGCGAGCGTAACGAAGCAATCTCCTTACATTAGCAAAACAAAGGAGATTACTTCATCCCGATGAATCGGGATTCGTAATGACAAGAAAAAAGTAAAGGAAAGTATGAATAACGTAAGAATAGAAAATTTAAAAAACCACGTAGGCGAGGAAGTGACTCTAAATGGCTGGATGTATAACAAACGTTCCATTGGAAAGGTATGGTTTCTCATCCTTCGTGACGGCAGTGGAATGACACAATGTGTTGTCGTGAAAGGCGAAGTGTCTGATGACATTTTTGATTTGGAGCAAACACTTACCCAAGAATCGTCTGTATCAATAACAGGATTAGTGAAAGAAGAACCTCGTTCAGTGGGCGGCTATGAAATTGGAGTAACAAAAGTGGAGGCACATCAAATTGCCAAAGATTATCCAATTTCGCCCAAAGAGCACGGTACGTCTTTTCTCATGGACAATCGCCACCTATGGCTGCGTTCCAAGCGACAAACGGCCATTTTGAAGGTGAGACATCAAATAATTAAAGCAACGCGTGATTTCTTCGACAACAATGGATTTACATTGGTGGATACACCCATTTTTACTGCCAATGCCTGCGAAGGTACATCAAACCTTTTTACCGTAGATTATTTCGAACGTTCGGCCTATTTGACGCAAAGTGGACAATTATACTCTGAAGCCACTGCTGCAGCGTTAGGGAAAGTCTATTGTTTTGGTCCCACGTTTCGAGCGGAGAAGTCCAAGACGCGTCGCCATTTAACAGAATTCTGGATGGTGGAGCCGGAAATGGCTTACTGCAATTTGGATGAAAATATGGACTTGGCGGAGCAGTTCGTGGAATATGTGGTGCAATGGTGTTTGGAACATTGCAAAGACGAATTGGAAATACTCGAGAGAGATACATCCAAACTGAAAAATGTGAAAGCGCCATTTCCTCGAGTCACCTACGATGAAGCAGCCAAACTCCTTACGGATAACGGTGCGGACTTTACGTACGGTTCTGATTTTGGAGGAACGGACGAAACAATCATTTCTGAACAATTTGATCGTCCTGTCATGGTTCATCGCTGGCCGGCGGAGATTAAAGCATTTTACATGAAACGGGATGCCGATAACGATAACCTGGCTTTGGGCGTGGATATGCTGGCTCCGGAAGGCTATGGTGAAATCATTGGCGGCGGTCAGCGTGAAGATGATTTAACCATTTTAGAAGGTCGTATCAAAGAACACGAATTGGATATGAAGGACTTTGGCTGGTATTTAGATCTGCGGAAATACGGCTCCGTGCCCCATTCCGGTTTTGGATTGGGAATCGAACGTACCGTTGCATGGATAACCGGAAGTAAGCATATTCGAGAAACCATTCCATTTCCGAGGACATTGGCGAGGTTGGAGCCGTGATTGTCCTTTAAAAAAACACGTATATCCGTTTTTGGTGGCCGGGACATTACCGATGGTATTTTTAATGATGCCTATGAACTAGGTAAACTTTTGGCTAAAGAAGGCTACCTCGTTTATTGCGGCGGTGGGAATGGCGTTATGGAAGCGGTATCCAAAGGTGTAAGTGAAGGTGGTGGTACCATCGTCGGTGTGCTGAAAGGTGAAACACTGGATGAAATGAACGATTATATAACTATCCCAATGTCAACGAATATGGGCATTACTCGCAATGCGCTGCTGGCGTATAATTGTGATGTTGCAGTGGCAATCAGTGGAAAATACGGAACATTATCGGAAATTGCTTTTGCCATGCAACTGGAAAAACCGGTAGTAGGTCTCCATAGTTGGGATCTGGAAAATTTAGATAATGTTGACTCCCCAACTGAAGTTATACAATTCATTAAAGAGAATATTTAAAGTTAAACATTAAACATGGAGTATTGGATAAATGGATTTATGGATGAATGTGGGATTGAGGTTTTCCATTTATCCAGTTTTCCAATATTCCATTAATCCGGATTTTAATAATGAAAGCCTTCAAAGCAATAGTGTCCGGAAAAGTCCAGGGAGTCTGGTTTCGCGGTTCCACCCGGGATGAAGCGCATAAACACAATCTTGTAGGTTGGGTAAAGAATATGCCCAATGGTTCTGTATATTTAGAAGCAGAAGGTGAGGAAGAGAATTTGAAAGAATTTGAAAAATGGCTCCATATTGGTTCGCCCATGTCCCGTGTGGAAAATGTTGAAATCGAATGGATTGAGCCCACATATTCTTATACACATTTTGAGATAAAATTTTAAAAGATGAGTCCACGAATGACACGAATTAACACAAATGAAAAATATTTAATTTTCTTGATAAAGGTTTTTTGTGAATTCTGCGCCTTTTGTGGCAAAAGGGATTTTTTATGAAGATCGCCCTCTGCCAAGTCAATCCCACTGTGGGTGCATTTCAAGCCAATAAAGAACTCATTTTTTCAAAATATAGCGAAGCTATAGATAATGGCGCTGACTTGGTGGTTTTTCCGGAAATGGTCATAACCGGCTACCCGATTGCAGACCTCTTGTACGAAAATGGCTTTGTGGAAGAAAATATGGCTGTATTAGGCGAGATTGCTGATAAAACGACAGTTCCACTGATTTTAGGCTATATTAACAAGGAAAACGGGAATTTATATAATTCTACCGCAGTCTGTACCCAAGGGAAGCAGGTTTACAGATATGATAAAATATTACTCCCAACATATGATGTTTTTGACGAACACCGCTATTTTACTGCCGGGACTGACCTCGGGTTGTGCGAAGTAGATATCGACGGTAAAACAGTCAAACTGGGGCTGGAAATATGTGAAGATCTTTGGGATGAAGATTATGATTTCAAAGTATCGTCAGAATTGAAAAAAGCGGGCGCAGATTGTATTGTCAATATTTCAGCTTCACCTTACCATGAATTGCGTTTGAACGAGCGGTTACAATTGGTGAAAGAAAAAGTGCAAAAAACCAATATTCCGTTTTATTACTGTAATCTCGTTGGCGGCCAGGATGAACTTATTTTTGACGGTCAGTCTCTAGCTGTTAATGGGAATGGCGATTTGATTGGGTTAGGTAAAATATTTACAGATGAAATAATTTATGTTGATACAGAATTATCATCTAAAATTGAAATCCCTGATGAAGATAGAGAAGGGGAAATGCATCATGCGCTTGTTTTGGGAGTAAAAGACTATTTTAGAAAAACAGGACACACGCAAGCCGTCATCGGTTTAAGTGGTGGTATCGATTCATCGCTGGTGGCATGTATTGCCGTTGATGCCCTGGGAAAAGATAAAGTCCACGGCGTGTCAATGCCGTCGGTGTTTTCCAGCGCGCACAGCAAGGATGACGCACAAAAATTAGCTGAAAATCTTGGCATAGATTATAAATCCATACCTATTCCTGACATTGTAGATGAATACGAAAAAGCACTCCAATCTCATTTTGAAAATACGGACCGGAATGTGGCGGAAGAAAATATCCAAGCGCGGGTTCGGGGGAATTTGCTCATGGCTTTGTCCAATAAGCATCACTGGCTGGTGCTATCCACGGGAAATAAGACAGAATTGGCGTTGGGTTACTGCACATTATACGGCGATATGAGTGGTGGACTGGCTGTGATTTCAGATTTATCCAAAACGGATGTGTACGGTTTATCAAAATGGGTGAATAAAAACGCCGGATGTGAACGTATTCCGGACAATTGTATTGCAAAACCGCCCTCAGCAGAACTGGCTCCCGATCAAGTGGATCCCTTTGATTATGATGTGGTCAGCCCGTTGGTGGATGCCATTGTGGAAGATCGCAAATCTCCGGCTCAATTGACAGCAGACGGATATGATAATGCATTAGTGGAAAGTGTGTACCAGAAAATTCGGATTAACGAATACAAACGCCGTCAAGCAGCACCGGGAATACGAGTAACCAAAAAAGCATTCGGTACCGGCCGGCGCATGCCCATTGTGAATCACTATCGAGGAAAAAAATCGTGAAAAATGTTATCTTTGTTTTACTAATCGGGATTGTGTTTGCCCAGGAAAGAACGCCGGCAGATTTCTGGTACGGCATGGAAGAATCAGAAAAAGTATCTTTTGTCAATGG
>JACNLB010000080.1:0-5161 GCA_014381755.1 Fidelibacterota bacterium
GGCATATCGATATTATTACTAAAGCAATGGATGCATTTTATTCCAATTCGGATAATTCAAATATCCCTGTCATAGAAGCCATTCGCATTGTGTCCATGGTTCAGGATGAAAAAGATAAAAAAGCAAATTTGTATTTATTAAAAGCTCAAAAAAAGTATGACCAGTAATTTCTTACCGCACCTAGATTCACACCCATTTATTGAGGAAGAAAAGAAGATTTCAAATATTTTCACAACCCCTAAATCCCCTCCTTGTATGAGGAGGGGTCTCGCCAGCCAACTGGAGGCGAAGCGTAGGCTGGTGGGGAGGTGTTATTATTCAACTTCTACCAACTCAATTTTTAGTTCATATTAGAAAACGAATAATGTCCACAGACCATATACGTAATTTTTGTATCATCGCCCATATTGATCACGGTAAGTCTACGCTTGCCGATCGTCTTTTAGAAGAAACGCACACCCTGTCCAAAAAACAGATGAAGGCCCAGGTCTTGGATAGTATGGACCTAGAACGTGAGCGGGGAATAACCATTAAAAGCCATCCCATCCAAATGCATTACAACCATACTGATGGACGGGAATATATTTTAAATCTGATCGATACTCCGGGACACGTGGATTTTTCCTATGAGGTGAGTCGTTCGCTGGCAGCGTGTGAAGGAGCATTGCTATTAGTGGATGCTGCCCAGGGAGTTGAAGCGCAAACAGTGAGTAATACGTATTTGGCCATTGATAATGATCTGGCTCTCATTCCAGTTATAAACAAAATTGATCTTCCCAGTGCTCGTGTGGATGAAGTAACCGATCAGTTGGTGGAACTCATCGGCTGTAGTCGTGATGAAGTTGTTTTAACTAGCGCCAAAAGTGGTGCTGGCATTGAAGAAATTTTTGAATCTATAATCGATAGAATTCCTCCACCAGAAAATAATGATGATGCCCCTCTTCGGGCGATGATTTTTGATTCAGTGTATGACAATTACAAAGGTGCAATTCCTTACATTCGTGTAGTGGATGGCGTTTTAAAGCCCGGTTCACATGCAAAGTTTTTTGCCCACAATAATGAGTATGATGTGTCTGAAGTGGGTCATTTTGTATTGAATCAGGTAAAAGCCAAAGAATTGCGCTCCGGTGATGTGGGGTATGTCTTGGCCAGTGTTCGCGATGTGGAGCATGTTCGCCCGGGGGATACACTAACCACCAAGGAAAATCCCGCAACAGAAGCACTGCATGGATATAAGCAAATGCAGCCCATGGTTTTTTCTGGACTTTACCCATCGGACAGCGATGATTATGAGCAGCTCCGAACAGCACTAGATAAACTCAAATTGAATGATGCATCTCTTGTGTATGAACCGGAAACGAGCGAGGCCTTAGGGTTTGGATTCCGCTGCGGATTTTTAGGACTGCTGCATATGGAGATTATACAGGAGCGATTAGAACGAGAATTTGATTTGGCTTTAGTTACCACATCACCCAATGTTAGTTACAAATTGGTGTTGAAGGATGGGAAAGAATTAGAAGTACACACACCAGCGGATATGCCTGATAGTGGGCGAATTTTAGAAATCAAGGAACCATTTGTTTCTGCAGAAATTATTACACCCAAAGAATTCATCGGAAGTTTAATGACACTGTGCCAGAAGAAACGGGGTATTTATATCAATACAGATTATTTAACAAAAGATAAGGCACAGCTCCATTATCAACTTCCTCTCGCAGAAATCATATTTGATTTTTTTGATAAGCTGAAATCTGTATCCCGGGGCTACGCATCTTTGGATTATTCTTTTTTAGATTACCGCTCTGGAAATTTGAAAAAGCTGGACATACTTTTATCCGGAGAGCCCGTGGACGCTTTGTCGATTATTACCCATGCGGACGATGCATTTCATCGGGGGCAGGCATTATGTTCAAAGCTGAAAGAGCTGATTCCCCAACAATTGTTTGAAGTGGCGATTCAAGCATCGTTGGGAACGAAAGTCATATCACGTTCAACAGTAAAAGCGTTGCGGAAAAATGTGACGGCCAAATGTTACGGCGGTGATATCACTCGAAAACGCAAATTGTGGGAAAAGCAGAAAGAAGGTAAAAAGCGTATGAAAAAAGTAGGTAAAGTTGAAATTCCCCAAGAAGCGCTGCTGGCTGTTCTGCAAATTGATTCGGATTGAAATAAGTGTTTAAGTGTTAATGTGTTAAAGAAAATGCCAATTATTCATTCACCCATTCAACCATTTATTCATTCAACCATCTATATAATGTAAATGTCTAGAAACGAAACAACCTATTGGGCAGAAACTCATTCTCCGTTATACAGTTTTGTGTTTACGCTGCCTTTATTTATTCTGTATGAATTGGGTATGCTGTTGTTGTCTTCAGAGGATATTTTCATGATGAGAAACGGAGCAGACGTTCTCATGCGCCAGGTTTTAGGATTATTCGGTGTCTATGGTGCTTACGGATTCAGTGCTACATTTATGGTTGGATTTTCCGTTGCCTTTTTGCGTCAAAAGAAACACTTAAAATCCATGGTAATCCGTGGTGAATATCTCTTAACCATGTTTTTCGAAAGTATTGTGTATAGCGCATTGCTTTTTGTTTTACTCGGAATTTTTCAAACATTAATGATGTCGCCGGCTTCGAAACAATTATTCCAACAGATTGTCTTGTCTTTGGGCGCCGGGATATATGAAGAATTTGTGTTCAGGGTTGTAATGATTTCAGGCGTAGCTGCTTTACTGGGTCTCATTTTTCAATGGGAAAAAACAGCGCGATATTCAGGGGGAGTCATCATTGCAGCGGGTATTTTTTCTATGTTTCATTTTGTGGGAGAATTTGGCGATATTTTCTCATTGAATTTGTTTATGATTCGCTTTTTTGCCGGAGTATTATTGGGAATAGTTTACGCCTTTAGAGGATTCGGAGTGGCTGCATATACCCACGCAATATATAATTTGAGTGTATTAACATTATTAACAACTAACCAAACTTCAGGATAAAATTATGAAACTAAAATTAGCATATCTCATCATATCCATTTTCACGTTTGTGCATGCTGAACAGTATCTCGATGCGATAAACATAAGAGTCTACCCGGAATATTATTACAAGGGTGTTATGGTCGAAATGGAAGCAATTATTATTGCTGAATCAGCTTCGGAAACGATTTCGATAACATTGCCGGCTAAAGCCGATTCCGTTTTCTTCATCGGCGGCATTCCCAGTCCGGATAGTGAAGTCATTCCATTAACGATATTGGAAGATGGATCGCAAAGTAAAGTTGAATTCAGTTCCAAAAATGCTCAATTCAGACTATTCGTGTTTTACAATCCATTTGACAGTGGACATGAAAAAAACCTGATTTGGCCGACCGGTTCAAATTTTGCCATGAAGAATGTTCATTTATCTGTGCAGGTTCCTGTTATGGCTGAACAGTTTGAGTTATCAAGAAAAGTTTCTTCGGAAGATACAGACCAGCATGGAATATTGTTTAAGAGTATACATTTAGGCGAAATTCCGGCGAATGAAATGGAGTTGATCGAAGCATCGTATCATAATGCCAGCGGTCAAACGACGATGGAAGCCCTTCGTGCACAATTGAGTCAGCCAAAAACACAAAGCTCTCAACCTGTTGTAAATCATGATAAACCGAAAAGACATACATTGCTCTTATGGGAACCGTTGGCTATTCTCGGTGTATTATCCATCATCATTGGAATTATGTATTATTCATCAAACAAAGAAGCGGGTCGCCCGAAAGGGAATAAGAACTTCTGCAGCAGCTGTGGGGGTAAACTGGAAGACAACGATAAATTCTGCTCAAACTGCGGAGAAAAAGTTTCATGATTCCTGTATTATTTGAACTTGGCCCCATAAAAATATATTCTTTTGGCTTTATGCTGGTGGTGGCTTTTTACAGCTGTTTCTACCTGCTGCAAAAAGATATGAAACGCCTTGAGTACGATGATAAGCTTGCATCTGATATGGTCTTTGCCGCAGCCGTCGGCGGAATTCTCGGATCCAAGATTTATTATTTGTTTGAGAATCTAGGCCGTGTCATTGATGATCCGATTGGTATGATTTTCAGTGGATCCGGATTGGTTTTTCTGGGTGGACTTATGGGCGGAACATTAGGTGTTACGCTTGTGCTTCGGAAGAATAATTTACCCTGGTTAACATTTGCAGATATTGTGGCTCCCTTATTGATTTTGGGCTATGCCATTGGTCGGATTGGGTGTTTTCTCGTGGGAGATGATTATGGTATCCCGACTCATGCTTCATGGGGAGTTGCATTTGAAAATGGGCTTCCTCCTTCCACATATCGTGTGTTTGATCTTTATTATCCATGGGTAGATTTAACCGGTTTTGAACCCGGGCTTTTAACAGTTCACCCCACGCAATTGTATGAAGTTGCCATTGGTTTTACTATTTTCGCATATTTATGGAACAAGCGAACTCATGTTAAGGTTGTGGGCAGTTTATTCTTTACATACCTCATTTTAGCCGGGATAGAGCGTTTTGTCATCGAATTCATACGTACCAACGATCGTTATCTCTTTGGCTTTACCGGTTCTCAATTGATTTCCATCGTGATGATCATAATTGGTACCACCGCATTAATTCGGCCTTTTTCACCAACTGCATCAAAAACATAAACCTTTGAAAAAACGTCTGCTTGCCTGTCTTGGGCTATTGGCAGCGTGTCTGGCCCAAGATCCTTTATTCTTAATAAAGGATTACACATTATCCTCATTTTTAGATAAAGATTTTACGCCCCGGCGCTTGGCTGCCCTGGGCGATGATCGATTTGTTCTACTTGACCAAATTTCGAATGAATTAATTATACTGACGGACGACGGAATCATTCACCGTACAGGTGGATTTGGACAGGATGACGAATCATTTACAGAACCGGTGGATTTGATTACACATAACTTGCAAGTTTGGGTGTGTGATCGTTATGAAAATGCTGTAAAGCGGTTTGATTATAGACTCAATATTTTAGGGATTGATAATGTTTCTTCCACTGATTACGATCCTTTTTATCCTGACCTGATAACGGCTGATCCATTTGGAAAAGCGCATATTCTTTCTCGACAATACGGGCAACTGTTATCATTGGATAATTCATTCCAATCGCTCATTGATTTAAATCAATATGGAAT
>JACNLB010000080.1:5502-34846 GCA_014381755.1 Fidelibacterota bacterium
ACAAATCAACGCATATTGGTGTTAAAAAAGTAATGAGTTTGCTTCGAAAAACTCTAATGGGGCTAAAGCCCTATTTATTGAGTATCTCCAACCCCAACCTAAAGGGTGGGGTAATTGAATGTATTTTAAAAATTACAGTAAAACAGTTACCCCGTCCTTTAGGATGGGGGCTATGGGAAAAACCTGTAATAGAGGGGTTTTAACCCCTTTCGGAGCGAACAATGTAATGAAATATTATTTTGGCATTATTATTTTGACTGCATGCTTTCTTCTCGGTCAAAACGAAGCAAAAAGAGATTCATTGGTGGATGAACAAGATTCTGTTAAACGGATATTCCCAAATGTATATGGACCGTTGTATTTACATTTTCCGAGGATGGATTCACTGATTATTATAGAAAAAGATGACTCTACCCTAATAAAGAAGCAGGCTTCAAAAAACTATACGAATGATCAAGTCCTGTCCACGGGATCCGTGTATCGATCATTTTCTATCTCACCACTGGGCGGATCTGAATTTACAAGTGGATTGCGCATGCAAATCCAAGGACAGTTGAGTGAATCGATGCAAGTGAGTGGAATCTTATCAGACGAATCGTCACCCATACAGCCTGAGGGCAATACGCAATCTTTGGATGAAATTGATCAAGTGTATCTGCAAATATATCATCCTCAATTTCAAATGAATGCCGGGGATATTGATTTGAATTACCAACACGGTAAATATATGAATATAAGCAAAAGACTGATTGGTTTAAAGAATAACTTTAATATAAAGAAATGGTCAGGATCTGCTGTATATGCTCAATCAAAAGGTCATTTTAGACAAATTGAATTTAAAGGAAACGAGGGAAAGCAGGGCCCATATTTTCTCGATTCAAAATCTGGGAACAGGAATATTATTGTTCAATCCGGCACGGAAAGGGTATGGCTCAACGGTCAAAAATTGACTCGTGGAGAAAACCATGATTATATTATTGACTATTCCATAGCAGAAGTTCATTTTACTCCGGCTCATTTGATTTATTCAGATTCAGATATATTGATCGAATACCAGTATTCAGATTTTCAGTATTCACAATCAGTTGCCGGCGGGACTATGGAACGCACTTTCGGAGATAAAGGAGCCATATCATTTTCATGGCTGAATGAAGCCGATCAAACTCAAAATTCTGTTCTGAATTTATCTGATGATGAAATTGAGCTATTGAATTCTTCTGGAGATGAAACTGCACTTATTTCCGGAGCTGTTCCTGATGCTGATGGCGATTACATTTATATTGGCAGGGAATATTATGAGTATACGCCTGATAAAACCGTCATGGGCGATCGCTATTCAATTACATTCACCAATGATAATGAAACGGGGGAGTACAGTCGTCTAATTTCACAAACAGGCGAAATCTATTATGAATTTATTCAATTAACCGATCGAGTACAGTACGATGATCTTTATAGCCCCATGAAGCAGATCATCAGTCCGAAAGACCATCAGCTTTTCGAAATTTCCGGAGATTATCAATTATCTGAAAATACAGTTTTAGATTTTTCCACAGCTGTTTCCGCTGTTGATCAGAATAGGTTGTCTTCGAAAAATGATAATGACAATACTGGTTTGGCTTATTCTTTTGTTTTTTCGAATAATAAAATCAATATTTCAGATAAAGTGAGAATGCGGTATACATTATCCAGTTGGCAGCAGGATGACCGTTTCGAAGCCATACAGCGTGATCGTTCGGCTTTGTTTTATCAGGATTGGAATGTGCAACCACTGCTCAATGTAACCGAAAATCATCATGCCGTTGAAGCGGGTGTAGACATAGAAAATTTGGGTCATGGAGCATTAACGGCTTCTCGCTATAATTATGGTGAACAATCATTTAATCGTATCCATAGTTCATTTTCCGGAGGCAGAGGATATTTGCCATTTGTGAGTATGATACAAAACGATATTTCAGCAGATAGAGGTTTTTTTAGACAGCGTCGTTTAATGTTCGATTTACTCCCCGGAAATGTGCATCCATTTTATTCTTATAATTTTGAAGAACAGGAAAATCAATATCGATTTGATCACCAAACAGTCGGGATAAAATATGCCAAAAATCGCTGGGAAACTGCATTGGGAGTTGGGGAACGACTTGACTATTCGGAATCTGATACATTGACAGATGGATTAGAATTATCGTCCGAGGGCGTTTTTGGTTCTCTGGACATCAAAGGCAATACTCTCAACGGATGGACGCAAGAGATTACAGTTCGTCGGCGAATTAAAAATGATATTCAGAACAATAACGATTATAATTTTACGTTAGCTAGACTTCGTTCATCATTTCGCCAGCCGATGCATCCAATCCGGTGGGATATGAAGACAACAATTGAAGAAACATTTACAGAAACGCGGGCATTAGTCTACGATTCAGTCGGTATCGGTTTAGGCGATTTTCGTTATGATGAGCAATTCAACGAATACGTCAGCGATCCCAATGGCGAATATATAGCCTATACGATTTTTACGGGAGATCGCCACCCTACTACAAAACTGGACGGACTACAATTATTTGAAATTGATTTTAGTAAAACACATTTTCAGTCACTTAAGGATTTTTCGTTGAGATCAGAATTGAGATCGACAATTGAAGGTCACGTTTGGTCTGCGAATTCATTCATTAACCCCGATTTGGGTGATACGGCTATATCAAGATCAAAATGGTCATTGGGAAATGAATTAGTGTATAAACCGCATAAAATGAAAAAAATGATCAAAGTGTGGCATAAGAAATTCAGAAACCTCGACGGTCTGGACAGCAGGGGGCAGGATTTAAAACAAAACGATGAAGCTGGAATAGAATATAGAAAAACGATAATGGATAATTTAACGGTTGAATACCGCTGGACGTATCATAACGATAAGATAGAATCGACTGTTTCTGAATTGCGGGAGCGCAGTGTTAGCGGCCATTGGATCGAGGGTACGGGAAAAGTAAAGGTCGATCAGTGGCAATTTGATATGGGGTTGAAATATGGCATTGATCATGGTATTATGCGCGAACAGGAATTTGACGCTGATGCGGTGAGTGTCAGTGCGGATATTTTAAAATTTGTCGGAACACGCGGCAGAATACAATCTCGCTTTGAATGGTATAAAACAGACGTGTCTGACAAACTGGAATATCTGCCGCCGGAAGCGTTAAACGGATTAGCAAATGGGATTACGTTACGTTCAAATATCCAGGGACAATGGATGATGGGCAGGGGTTTTTCACTCAATATTTCCATGAATTATATTTCTGATCAGCGCTATGACAATTTTCTGACTTTTAACGGAGAAGTGCGTGCGTATTTTTAATCTCATCTTCTTCTTTACTGTCAGTTGGACATTCAGCCAAGAAACGGTCATTACGGTTGATGGCGAAAAATTAGCTTTAATGGACGATTTTTCATTTATATCACAGTTTGATTCGATTCTTGTGGGAAATGGCGAATTTGGAGGAATTTTAACGATAGTTGATTATGATTCATTGAAGGGAGCCTTGCTTAATTATGAAGTTCAAAATAATCATAAAACAATAGATGAAATTATTTTCAATAAAAAAATGGGTATTAATACACCTGTTTTGCAGCAAATGTTCTCCAATTTAACAAATGCACATTCCTTTGAATCTGCCAAAACAATTGTGAATGAAATGCGTACAGGGTTTCCCTTTATTCCGAAGAATCTACATCTTACTTATGGTTTGATGAAAAATGACGGGCTGGGTGTTTTGGTAAATTTTGAGCCGGAATTTAACAGTCATTTTTCAGGCATCGCCGGTGCAGGCCGTCAAGATGATCGCGGGTGGGATATTGCCGGTGAAATTGACATCCACCTGGAGAATACGTGGCAAACTGCAAATATGACGGATCTGATTTGGAAGCGCAATGGAGAAGAATCACAATATATTCTCTTCAGACATGAGGAACCGTATTTAGCTGGCTTACCCTTCGGTGCAAAGTTTGAATTGGTACAAGACTTACGAAACAGGGAATATATCCATACACGTTCCAGCGGTGCTTTTTCACTGCAATTGGGACGAAGAGGAAAATGGTATTTTGGCGGCGGAAAAGAGTCCATCAAACCAACTGCATTGGGCGATTCGTTGTGGATTAACCCATTTGAAGTGCGAACGTTTAATGTCGAGTATTTTAGTGATGGACGAAATGACAGATGGCTACCTACAAATGGATTTTTCCTGAATATGAAATCACAAACTGGGATAGAAAATTCATCCAACCAAAATGATAATTTGGTTGTTCGACTTCAGTTCTACATTGAAGAATTTTTATCTTTTTCCGAAAGAGTCGCTTTACGATTCAAGTTTTGGAATGGAATTGTGTTGGATAGTGAAGAACACATAAGTCAAAAAATTCGATATGGCGGTATGAATACATTTCGTGGTTACCAGGAAGATATTTTTGCCAGCAATTTTATCAATATTATTAGTCTTGATGTGTTATTTACACCGACAGAACAATTTCAATTATTTACTTTTGGAGATAAAGCCATTCCGACCAATCCCATGTCTTTAGGCTTGGGCCTGCGCCAACGCAAGGCAAATTCTGTCATGGAAGTAAGTTTTGGCTGGCCGGTGGATGAAGCTTTTTCTGCCGGAAAAGTTCATGTTAAATTTACAAGCTTGTTAGATTGATAAAATGAAACGAATACTCTACTTAATTGGTGCAGCTTTACTTTTGCTAATGATTAACTGTGGAAAACCATTGTCAAAAGGAGCGGACGATGAATTAATTGTTTTAGCTGCCAAAGAAGATAAAGCTGCCGCCCGTAAAATATTGACCAGAATTTTCAGCGATACACTATATACGCCGGCTCCAGAACCTTATTACAAAGCCAAATTCGTTAAACCCAGCGATCTCGAAAATGTACGCCACCATCCCAATCTCATTGCCATATCCATTAATGATGACTTGACCAATCCCGGCACGCGCCTGGTGAAATCAATTTTGCCCGAAGAATCATATACAAATTCAAAAAATAACAATCCATTTATTTTAACAAAAGAGCCCTATGCGGCATTACAAACCATGCTGGTTATAAACGGAAATTCTCTGGAATCGATTGTATCAGCAGTAGAAATACAGGGCAGGCAAATTTATGAAAAATTTGAACAGCAGTTTGTTAAACGGCAAAGCAGATTTTTGTTTAAACGAGCACGAAAAGAAGAACTGGAACACACTGTTTTCAATAAACACGGTTTCGGTTTACAAATTCCCTGGGGTTTTACGGTTGTCCAGGACAGCACTGAAACGAGTATTTTTTGGATCGGAAGAGAGGAACCATTTCGATGGCTCGTATTTCACTGGGAAGATGGAATGGTTATTCAAAACATGAGTGATGCTGAACAATTTTCCAGAGAAATTCCTCAACGTATCTTTGGTCATATTCAGTACACAGATTACAAATTCAAGATTAGTCCTACTTTGTTTAATGATTGGTCAGGCTGGCGCATAACCGGATTATGGGAGTCATTGGAAGAATCGCAAGGTGGACCATTCATTGCTTATACCTTTTATGACGGAATTACGGACAGAACATATTATATCCATGCCTTGATTTTTAATCCCGGTGATGATAAATATTTACTCCTAAGGCAACTGGATATTATTGCTCATACGTTTTATGTGGAAGAATCATCATGAAAAAAGTTTTAATTACAGGCTCATCCGGTCAATTAGGTGCATCGCTTCAACTAAATGATTATGATGTCATGCGAACGGATATTTTTCCACAAGGTGATCAAGAAAATTTCACGATTCTTGATATAACGAATGAACTTCATGTAAAGAATCTGTTGGAAGCAGAAAAGCCGGATGTGATTGTTCATTTAGCTGCTATGACAAATGTGGACGGTTGTGAGCGGAATCCGGACCAAGCGCAACTCATTAATGTGAAAGGAACGGAAAATCTATTAAATAGCTTTTCCGGGAAATTTATTTTTGTTTCATCGGATTATGTCTTTGACGGAGAGAATGGACCTTATATCGAGGAAGATGATGTCAATCCCATTAATGTTTATGGCAAAACAAAATTGGAAAGTGAAGAAAGCGTTCGCAGATTATCGAATGATTGGATTATTCTCCGAACAAACGTTGTCTGGAATATCGGAGGAAATTTTAAGGCAAGTTTTGCCGATTGGGTTGTAGATGAATTACAAAATAACAGACTTATTCGAATTGTGGCTGATCAGTGGAATAATCCGGCGTGGACAGTAGATATAGGTAACGTGATTGAAACAATGATAAAACATGATGGAAAGGGTCTTTATCACCATGGTAGTTCTCGTGTGATAAATCGCTATGATTTTGCATGTATGATTGCTAATGTGTATGAATTGAACACATCATTGATTGAACCCATAACAACAAAAGAATTGAACCAAACTGCAAAACGACCGTTAAAATGCGGATTGATTACCAAAAAATTAGAAAATGATTTTAATTTTAACCCGTCCAAAACTCTATCAGACATAAAAGCAGCCAAGAATAACTAAAATTATGAAAAAACTGATCATATCTCCCACGTATAACGAAAGTAAGAATATTGCAGATCTTATCGAGCACGTGTTTACGCTGGAAGAAAATTTCCATTTGCTCATAGTGGATGATAATTCACCTGACGGGACGAGTGATTTGGTGGAAGAATTCCAAAAGCGCTATAAAAATTTGCACTTGGCAAAACGCCCAGGAAAAGCCGGTCTCGGTACTGCCTATAAATTTGGATTTAAGTGGGCACTAGAGCATGATTATGATATTATTGTTCAAATGGATGCGGATGGTTCTCATGATGCAAATGCAATTCCCGATATGATTGAAGAACTCGAAAAAAATGATGTTATCATCGGCAGTCGCTATATCCACGGAGTGAGTGTTGTTAATTGGCCGATACGCCGATTAATCTTAAGCTATGGAGCTAATCTATATTCGAGGATTGTAACCGGCTTACCGGTTAAAGATGCTACGGGAGGATTCAAAGTCTGGAAGCGTGAAGTGTTGGCAAGCATTGACATCGATTCTGTGAAATCTCAAGGATATTCATTTCAGATCGAAATGAATTTTCGAGCTTGGCAAAAAGGTTTTTCCATAGGTGAACATCCTATCATTTTTATTGATCGTACTGTCGGTGAATCCAAAATGTCTAAAGCTATAATGATTGAAGCTATTTTTATGGTATGGCGATTACGTATTTGGAAAATATTCGGATTTCATAAATAATATGAGCCCAAAAGTTTCAGTTCTTATTGTTAGCTATAACGTTAAAGAATACGTTGATCATGCCATTGATTCATTGATGCGATCCAGCGTTGATAATCTCGATATAGTCGTTGTTGATAATAATTCTTTTGATAGTACTGTTGACCATCTCAATAAATCATATCCCGATGTAACTGTCATTGCTAACAAAGAAAATGTTGGATTCGGCAAAGCAGTGAACCAAGCAACCAGTGTTGCTAAAGGCGATTATTTTCTAATTTTAAATCCAGACACAGTTGTTCAGGAAAATACGATTGACATATTACTTCATTATATGGAACTGAATGAAAAGGTGGGAATGGTTGGACCAAAAATTCTCAATTCCGATGGAACGTTGCAGGCAGCATGTAAACGGTCTTTTCCTTCATTAAATGTGGCTGTACCCAAATTACTCGGTTTGGATAAACTTTTTCCAAAATCGAAATGGGCCGGTAAATATAATTTGTCTTACCTTGATCCGGACCAGGTTAGTCCGGTAGATGCTATCAGCGGTTCATGCATGTTTATAAGAAAAGAGTTGTTTCAGGACTTGAATGGATTTGACGAACATTTTTTCATGTTTGGCGAAGATCTGGACTTGTGTTATCGAACGTGGGAAAAGGGATATGAGGTCCATTACGTACCGAAAACACAAATTGTGCATTATCAAGGTGAGTCAGTTAAGTCCGCACCCTTCGATAGTATTAATGCGTTTTATAATGCAATGATTCTTTTCGCTGATAAGCATTTTTCAACGAGTCAGGGATTTTTAACGAAATGGGCGATTCGCTTTGGAATATCGATACGAAAATTCATGACGGTTATGGGTGAACTACGATCCCAAATATTGTCCGTATTTTTTGATGCTGTTGTGGTGGCAGGCGCATTTATGATCGCTATTCCATTCAAGTTTGATCATTTTGAACCTATCGTTTTGAGTGGCGGTCTTGTCCCGGTTGTTTATATCCTTTTTTGGATTGCGGTGGGATCTTTATTTCAACTTTATTCCCGCTATATTTTATCCTATACACGTGCAATTCTTTCGTCGTTAACCGGATTTTTTCTGGCGGTTGCTTTTACTTATTTCTTTAAGCAATATGCATTTTCCCGATTGGTCATCATCATGGCAACTGTCATTATAACATTATTTATTCCTGGTTGGCGAGTACTCGTACATTACCTCATGTCCCGTGGGTTTTTACGGCCAATCAAAGAAAAACATAATATTTTATTTACACGGAAAACAATCATCATTGGTTCTGATGGGGAAGGAACTCGCATAGCAAATCATATTATCAAGCGTTTTGATACGGGACTGGATATAGTGGGATTTGTAGATTCGCATCCAAGGCAAGATGATTTACCTGTGCCATTTTTAGGTAGTTTGACTGATCTCCAAGGAATTGTAAATACAAATTCGATTCGTGAATTGATATTTTCAAACACAGCATTTTCTAATAAAGAAATACTAAATATAATGGATACGACAAAAGCAATGCGGTTAACGTATAGAATGGTACCTCGCCATCAGGATATCTTATTGGGAAAAGCGTCCATTGAGGAGATTGGTGAATATTCATTTGTCAACATTGAATACACACTTTTTAATCGAATCCATGCAGTCACTAAACGCATATTTGATACGTTCGTTTCATCCACTTTATTGATACTTTTTTCTCCAATAATTTTCTTAAGGAGTTTGGGAAGCCTGCCAGTAAAGGTGGAATTTTGGGGTCAGGACAATAGTCGTTTTTACGGACGAATATTTAACAGCAAAAGCGGATTTATACATAACCTACCATTATTATGGTCAGTGGTGACAGGGAAGATGAGTTTGGTGGGTTCTTCACTGATTTTAACGGATGAAAAAGATCCTGAACTTATTTGTATGCCGGGACTTACTGGGTTGGAACGGTTAAGAAATGTTAAGTTCACAGAACAAGACAGGCGATTATTGGATCATTATTATGTTCAGAATCAGAGCTTGTCTTTTGATATTGAAATTTTAGTTAAAACGGTATTTAACGGATAATGGCAGAATATTATTTAGAATTTGAAAAGCCTGTGAAACAGATCGATGAACAAATCATTGAATTGGAAACAAGCGATAAACCGGACGCACATCTGACAGAAATAGAAAAATTGAAAGGAAAGCGAAAAGTTGAATTAGAAAAAATATTCTCCGGATTATCTCGCTGGCAGCGCGTTCAATTAGCCCGACATCCGAAACGACCTTTCAGTTTGGATTATATTAATAAATTGGCGCCGGATTTTGTAGAATTACATGGCGACCGTTATTATGGTGATGATTCTTCATTAGTAGGTGGATTTGGATCGATCAATGGGCAAACAATCTTGTTTATTGGACAGCAGAAGGGCCGTAATACAAAAGAAAATTTGTTTCGCAATTTTGGTATGATGCGACCTGAAGGGTATCGAAAAGCACATCGTTTAATGAAAATGGCAGAAAAATTTAATGTGCCGGTTGTATCATTAATCGATACGCCCGGAGCTTATCCCGGGCTGGGAGCAGAAGAAAGAGGGCAGGGTGAAGCCATAGCTAGAAACCTGATGGAAATGTCAAGATTGAAAGTACCCATTTTGGCAATAGTAATTGGCGAAGGTGCCAGCGGTGGTGCATTGGGAATTGGCGTGTGTGATCGCATGCTCATGCTGGAAAATACCTGGTATTCTGTCATTAGCCCTGAAGGGTGTGCTTCAATTCTATGGCGTGATGCAGGTCAAGCCTCCGTTGCTGCAGATGCAATGAAAGTTACACCGAAGGATTTACTGGAGATTGGCATTTGCGATCGAATAGTTGAAGAACCACTGGGCGGTGCCCATCGTCAACCAGATGAAATGGCAGATATACTAAAATCAGTGATTCTTGAAGAACTGGATACGTTGTTAAAAACCGAGCCTGATGCATTTTTGGATAAACGAATTACTCGTTACGATGCCATGGGTGTTTTTACTGAATCATCGTGATTTCATTCGATTATCAAACAAAGATTTATTACAAAGACATCGATCAGATGGGTGTCGTTTATTATACGCGTTATCTGGAATATTTTGAAGCAGCCCGGACAGAAATGCTCAAATCTATAGGTTTGATAGTAACTGATATTGAAAAAGAAGGATTTTACTTGCCGGTTGTTTCAGCCCACTGCGATTATAAACAGAGTGCTAAATTTGAAGATGAAATTATTGTGCGGACATCTATTAATGAAATGCCAAAAGCCCGTATGAAGATCGAATATGACGTTTTAAAAAATGATATTGTATTAGCAACCGGTTACACACTCCACGGTTTTACAGATCATCATGGCAAAGCGAAACGACCTCCGAAATCATTTCAGCAAGTGATGCAGAAGTATTTCTAACACTTTACAGCTCTGAATAAATAAATCCCATCACCACCTTCCTCGTAGGTTTCCATAGCAACATTAGCAAATCCGGCATTATTCAGTACTTCAATTACCTTTTTTGGATTCGATAGCGGTCCGTCTCCATGGCCGCAGGAATTACCTGAAACGATTTCGTCACTGATAATTAATCGTCCATGAGGTTCGAGCACACGTATAATTTCCGCAAGTCCTTTTTTATAATCAGCCCAATGATGAAGTGAATTGATGGCAGTGCAAATCGTTTTTGATTCATTTTCACTTGGCAAATTTTCAGCATATCCTGTTATGAATTCAATGTTTTGAATTGAATGGGAGGTTTGTTCTTTTGCGATACGAATCATAGTGGGAGTTGGATCCATGCCTAAAATACTTCCATGGGAGATAATTTTTGCAGCTTCTCTACAGGCCGTACCCGTTCCACAGCCAATATCGAGTAAATGATCATCCTTTTTTAAGTCTGCATTCCGGATGGTCATGGCATTAGAAATGTGCTCACCATATTTTTCTGCATACCATTTTGCATTTTTTTCATTCCAAATCGGTTCACTATGATTTTCGTTTGTCATGATGGTCTCTTGTTAATTAAATAGACAGCGAACATTGCCAGAAGACTACCGATTGTTATTGAAATGGTCAATTCCTCATTCAAGAAAATAATAGCAAATAACATGGCTGTAACAGGAACCGTAAAAATAAATGCACTTGCTTTTTGAGGACCTAATCGGACGGATGCCAGAAAATATACTGTTGTCGCAAAAGCCATTGCACCAATAGCCAATAACATCATATTCAACCAGAATATCCAATCAAACTGAAAAACGGCTAATAAAGGTTGATCGATAGCTATAAGCAGACTCATTAAACTTGCTATTCCAAAGCTCCAAAAGCTGTAAGGAATAAAATGAAGAATCTCTTTTGAACGGGATGTGATAATTGTGACTGCAGCCCAAGATAGTGATGCCAAAATGAAAAATATATTCCCGCTTTGGAACAGAAGATTAATATCCATTTTCCATATTTCCATAATCATACCACCGCCAATAAAACCCAGAATCATCCCAATTATATCTTTTTTTAATAAAGGTAATTTGAATAATAGTGCCGCCAGTATTGCAGTATTGATTGGATTGAGAGTTGTAACCAAAACTCCGCCGGCGCCGGCTAATCCGATTTGAGTGCCTTTAAAGTAAAAATAATTGTAAGACGTCATGAACAGGGCATTCAAAGCGATAAATCGTAAACTTTTGCTGTTAATGCTAAAGCTGTTTTTTGTAAAGTAAACAATGGGTGCGAAAGAGAGTGTTGCGATGACGAATCGCCAAAACATCATAAGGGGAGCATCGCCATACATTCCCAAGATTTTTGCATTTGTCCATGATAATCCCCAAGTCGCCATGGCGATAAGTGTGAAAATATAGAGGAAATAATGGGGATGTTGCCTATTCATGAACGGGGAAGTTACTTTAGATTCGTTTTTCACCAATCTAAAAAGCGCTTGGAAATTTTTAATTTGTATTAGATGTAAAAAGGTTCTTCAATCTAAAAACTATAATAATTCAGTTTCCCAGCCATCATAATTTCCGCCGAGTTCTTCTGCGATATTTTCCAGCCATTTTCTTAAATCAGACAATTCCGCATATTCGGGAATCATTGTTTTATACGCTAAACACAGCCATTGATCGTCACCAGAATCAGGAGGATGGAACTCAACGTCGAATCCGTCTTTTTCTAATACTGCTTTAGCGAGTTTTGTATTTTTCTCATTTGGAAAATAGAACCAAAATGAAATTGGACGAGGTTTGCTAGGGTGTGATTCGTATTGACCCCATAACTCGAGTGTTTTTTTATCCGGGTCGTTGTAATCTTTCAAAATTTAGGTGTTTGGAATATTATACTCTATTCTAAAACATGTATATTATTTTCAGAGCAAATTTCTTTTAATTCTTTGGGCCAAACTGTTACACTGACTTCACCAAGATGTGCTTTCCGCAGCAGATACATATACGTTCTGGATTGACCAATACCTCCACCGATTGACAGAGGAATCTCATCGTTAAGAATTGCCTGATGGTAGGGGAGATTTAGATCATCTTCTTGTCCAGATAATTTCATTTGTTCTACGAGAGTCTCTTTCGTGACGCGAATTCCCATAGACGTCAGTTCGTGACGTCTTTTTGTTACCGGATTCCAAACAAGAATGTCGCCATTTAAACCATGGGTCTTTTTGCCTTTTGAGGAAACAGTTTCCGTAATCCAATCATCGTAATCAGCCGCACGCATTTCATGGGGAAAGCCATCATCCAGTACGGAACCGATTCCTATAATAAAAACGGCAGGGTATTTTTGGATAATTTTAGTTTCCCGTTGCTTCCTGGGAAGATCAGGATACATTTCCAGAATTTCTTCTGCATGAATAAATGTTAATTCTTCAGGTATTTCCATGTATTGATCAGCCTTCAATTGAGGAAATTCCTCCTGCGCATATCTTCCGGCATCGTAAATCACTTTCCATATTTTTTTCACAGTGTCTGTCAAATATTCCAAAGTACGATCGTTATTAGTTATTACCTTTTCCCAATCCCATTGATCAACATATGAACTGTGATCATGATCCAGAAAATAATCTTTTCGAACAGCTTTCATATCTGTGCACAAACCTTCACCTACGTTACAATCGAATTGTTTCAATGCCATTCGTTTCCATTTTGTTGCAGCTTGAACAACTTGCGCCTGGATTCGTTTTTCTAATCCCAAACCACAGGGAAATTCAACGGGCGTTCTGGATCCGTCCCTGTCCAGCATATCATTTACACCACTGTCTTTGTCAACGATTAGAGGGACTTGTACCATTTGCATATTCAATGCTTCGCAAAGATATCTTTCAATATAGTTTTTTACATTATACACTGCATGCATTGTTTCCATCGGTGTTAATAATGAAGAATAGTTTTTGGGTAGTTGAGCGGCTACATCGTCGTAATTTCCGATTCCCGGTCCTGCTAGATCTGCTTGTTTATTATTCATGAGTGAATCTCCAATAATGAGTGTTCGGATTGAGTTTGTTTTTGAAAATATACTTAATTATTATACCCACCAATAAGTACCAATCTTTCGGCTGGTACGGATGTAAATTATCCAAAATGCTCCAAGAAGTAATATATTAATCCAACCGTTGAACGAAGAAATCATTTCTAATGTAAAAGGCCAAATAAGCAGTATTTTCCCCCAAAAATTGTAGTATAAACCGGTCATAAAATGTACGAGCCAAATGATCATAAATGTATATGTTAAAACTCTACCTTCGTAGATATCCTTTCGCCACATGCGACAATTTGGACATCGCAGGGCAGTTGTTATTATTTCAGATTTACACCAATAACATGTATTGTGTGATTTATCCGAATGTATATCCTTCTGGTAATTCTGTTTCATTTGTTTCTTCCGGTACCCATGAAAGGTCTAGAATCGTGAATGTGGGATTTGTTGTATTGAAAATAGGAATTACCTTCATCCCAATCTTCGGTTCTCCAACAGAGAGATACCCCATCAATATTGTAGGAACTCCTTCAAACTCTACATTTACAAACCGTATTGGTTTTGGCAGAGTATTGAATGCTCCCGTGCGTTCAGTTATCATGAATGTATGAACGGTTGCACCTTTTTGAGCAGTTTCGGTCATATCTACAATTGTATTTTTGCTCAAGCAATCCGGGCAATGAATTCTGAACGGAATAAAGATTGATCCGTTGGCTTCGCAATTAGAATTATCACAACGAGTACCTAAAAGTTTGCCTTGGCCTAATCCTTCAAAAAATGGAGCTTCACCACCGTACATATGAACATGAGTTAAATCACGAGGGTTGGTAACGCCCATTAATTCACCATCTTCATTTCGAATCGGATCATTTGGATATCCGTAATGAAATTTCCCTTCAAAGCGGTAACGTCCGTTTTCAACTTTTACTGTTCCACGATCGTTCGTACTCATGATTCATTCCTTTCTAATTGATGGTCCGGGTGAACCAGAATTGTTGCAGTCACATGTGATCCCACTCCAGCATGGCTGATAGCTAACCCGCGTTTAGCGCCATCCACTTGTAAATTGGTCCAATCATCTGGTTTTGTACGGCCGAAAAGATCCCATTTAGATTGATCTTCGTGCATTTCAGCCCAACGTCCCCAAATATGCTGGCCGATTTCTATAGCTTGCATAATTCCGGTTGCACCGACTGCATGCATATTTCCAATCAATCCGCCTGATAAATTAGCAGGCAGTTTTCCTGGTTCGCCGGTTTTGGGATTTGTAAGATAACAATCGCCCGATTCAACATAAGTTCTTCCTTCACCATAAGGGCGGATTCCAATATCCTCATATGTTTGTATATCACTTATGGTAAATGCATCATGTAATTCCACAAGATCAAAATCTTCAACGGGATCTATAACGCCTGCCATTCTATATCCATAATACGCTGCCATTCTTGCTGCTAAAAATCCGGTAAATCCTGGATAACGATCGCCACCGGGAAATCGATTACCCAAATCTTTATATTGATCCGGCGATTCATTTGGTAATAATGGAATTTCCATATCACGGCGATCAGCAACGCGTAACGTGTGACTGCCTGCGGCAACGTGAATCTCCAATGGATTATCTGTTAATTCATTTGCTGTTTTTTCATCGCAAAGAATTGCGCAAGCTGCACCGACACTCATAAGACAGCAATCCAACGCTCGGAGAGGGTAGGCGACAACTGGTGAGTTTATAACATCATCCACTGTAATGTCCATGGGGCCTTGAGCATGGGGGTTCATACGGGCATAGCCACGGTTTTTAACAGCAATTTCAGCCATCGTTTGACGAAATGAATCTTCTTCTTTACCGAAAACTTGCCAATATTTTTGAGCCATGACAGCATAATAGCCGGTGTAAATATGACCTAAAGGAGTTTCCCAATCTTTATCAGCAGCAGAAGCAATATAATTATTGCCTTCATCTGTTGGAACTTCATCCATCCGTTCCCAACCCATAGCCAGAACACAATCTGAATATCCGGAAGCAACTGCTTTGAACGCTTCCCAAAGTGTGGACCCGCCCGTTGCTCCGCCGGTTTTGATCCCTACATTTCCCAATGGATCTAATCCAAGTCTGTCATGAATGACAGATTCACCTAAAAGTTGATCACCAAAATGATCTGCAAAGTGTCCGTAGTAGCATGAATGAATATACTCCTTGAGTTCAGCAGGTGATTTATCAATAAATTCTGCTGCTTCAACAAATGCGTCAATGACCAGTTCTTCCGTACGTTTTTCCGGAATTGAACGGCCGAATTTTGACATCCCACCCGTTACAAGATAAACGGGTCTTTGCATTTTGGGAGTTTTAAGTTGGCGTTTACTAAATTTTATCATAATAAATCTCTCTTAATGTTTAAGTGTGAGTGAGTTGGTGGGAATCATTAAATCGTTTTCATCATATAATGTATAAGAAAAATTACAAAAAGGACATGACATAGATAAATAAAAAAAGAAGATAGACAGGGATTATTTTATTTGCCAAACTCAGTGGTGGATAAGACTATTTCATTCGGCCCACGAGGGTAAGCGTTTTTCAAGAAATGCAGATAAGCCTTCCTGTCCTTCTTCTGAAGCACGTAAATCAGCTAATACTTCTGCAGAATTTATTTCATCCATATTCCTGCAATATTCTTTGAATTTTGATATGGCTTGCGGACTGGCTTTAATTAGTTGCTTAACAATCGAGTTTGTAGTTTTGTCTAGTTCATCTTCTTTAACAGAATAATGAATGAGACCAATTTTTTCTGCATATTTCCCATCGAATCGTTCTCCGGAAATACCCAGATATCTAAAGTGAGAATGACCAATTTTGTTAACTGTGAATGGACCTATAACCCCCGGGATGATACCAATAAGAATTTCACTTAAAGAAAAAATAGTGTTTTCATCGGCAACAACAATATCACATACAGTACATAAACCAAAACCACCGCCAAAAGCATGACCGTGTATTTTACCTACAACTGCTTTTGAACAACCATCAACAGCGAAATACATTTCTTCTAATTTTTTTCCATCATCCACATTTTCATCTCTATTCAATAAACCAGAATTTTTAATGAATTGAAGATCTGCTCCCGCACAAAATGATTGTCCATTTCCTGAAAGAACAATGATACGAATTTTGGGATTTTTTTCCAATTCACAGAAAACGTCAGTTATATCCTGTATCATAATCGTATTCATCGCATTGCGAACTTTCGGGCGATTTAATGTTACGTTTGCAATCTTGTCCTGTATATTTAAATGTAACGTTTTGTATTTCATTAAATGATCCTCACTGTTTATATAGAAAAACCCATGGGTATAATTTGCTTTCTTAAATCAAAATTATCAAGAAATAAAAAAGGGTGCAATAGGCACCCTTTAATTCGTTAACAAAGTAATATCAATAAAAATATTTGCGATTATCAATAATTTCAACACCATCTTTTAATTCAGTAAGCCAGGTATCGAATGCTTCCTGCTGTGCATTATTCGTTAATGATGTATAAATATTTACTTCTTTTTTCTGGAAATCCGTTGAATCAATCGGTGCAACGTCCAACAATCGTACTACTGCATAACCACGAGCTGTTTCTAATGGACCCACAACGTTTCCAACTTCACTATTCATCAAAGCACCAATGATTCCATAACTACGACCGATTGAATTGAAACCCCGAGATAATTTTTTCTTATCCGTGGCAACCAGTTCAAGTCTACTATCATCTGAAACAAGATCCGTTAAAGTTGCTCCATCGTCAACTTTAGATTTAATATCTGTCGCTAAAACAAGTGCGGCTGATTTTTGCTTATCTATTGTCAATATTCTGGATATTTTTCCTTTAACATTTTCAAAAGGATTTGTCCCTTCAGGGATGATTGAATCCAAGACTGCTATAACGTAAAAATTATCATTTTCTAACCGGTCTGATACTGTACCAATTTCTGTTTGATCATTAAAAGCGAATTGGACAACATCACGTAAATACCCAATTCCTTTAACCGAAATAGATAAGGATTCCAAGTTATCGGCATTTTGTACTGAAATTTGATGTGTATCTAAAGCAGCTTCAAATCCAAAATCTTGCGCATCATAACTGAAACGTGTTGCTTTACGTCTCAATGATTCACGTGTTTGAGAACCCATGTTTATTTTTAAAAGAATATGGGATGCATTTATTTCATCATTTCCATCTTTCTGTCGCGTATCATGAACTTTAATAATATGATATCCAAAGCGGCTTAAAACTGGACCTGCAATTTCTCCCGCATCTGCAGAAAAAGCTGCTTCATCAAAGGTCGGCACCATTTGACCTTTTCCAAACCAGCCTAAATTTCCACCACGTCCAGAATCCGGAGTAACTTGATTGCTAGGGTCTTCTGTCCACTGGTCTGCTAGTTTTGCAAAATCTGAACCGGAATTTGCTTCTTCTATAATACTGAGTGCTTCTTCGTACACGCGACTAGTATCAATTTTTTCAGGAGATTTTTTCCAACTGGCATAACGAATATTGCGTGTTTCATCTTTTATATATTCATCTAGATGTTCAATATAATATGTATATAATTCATCATCTGTTGGTTGGGCAACTTCATCCTGGAGTTTTCGACCAATGATATGAATACCCTCGATAGTATAATCCACGTTATCTTTGATATATTGGTTATAAACTTCATCATTTGTTACAACAACGCTTGAAGCGATGTATTGCTGAAGTTTATAATTTGGAATGTAAGTGTTCTTCATGAACTGTTCAATTTCCACCCATTCATTCCCTTGTGGATTATTGATAGCCTGTTCATATTTTGCCGGATCAAAAACACCATCAGTTAAAAATGTTGGATCCTGAATTAAAAACTGGGGTGGATTATTGCGAAGATGATGGAGTACTTCTTCATCTGTAGCTGTTAAACCTATTTCGTCAATTTTTTGATATATCAGGATATCTTGAATATAATTATCCCAAACCTCATTCCGGATGTTGTGTAGCAATCGTTCATCCGGATCTTGTCCGCTTGATCTGTATTGTTCCACTCGTATATTTACTGCACGAATAAATTCATCCGGAGTTATACGATTCCCTTCCACGACACCAATTGCGTCAGCCGGGTTAACACGTCCAAAGATTTCATCAATGATGTTTGCACCACCGACCAATCCACCGATAGTCATACTTAACAAGAACAGAATGAGCAACGCCCATAAAACAACGTGCATCCGTTCTCGCATAGAAGTCATTAAAGCCATAATTTTCCTATTATAATCCTGTTATTTTAATGTAAAAAACCTAAATTTCAATTTTAAAGGCCGGCGAATTTAATTTTCTTACGAAAGGAAACAAAGCACTACCGACATGAATTATAGTACCGTAAACTTTGTGGTGCAGCAAGTAGTCATAACGCGTCATGGCGGACCAGAGGTTTTACATGTCCGTGAATCATTAGATCCGGAAATGAAATCAGGTGATGTACTGATTGATGTGAAGTATATAGGTATAAATTTTGCTGATATTCTTATGCGCATGGGTTTATATCCTTCAGCACCTAAACCGCCATTTACACCTGGATATGAAGTCAGTGGAACAATAACCAAAGTTGGTTCGACTGAAAATGATGATCTCCTGGGAAAACCTGTAGCTGCATTAACAAGCTTTGGTGGGTATTCAAGCAAGGTTGTCGTCAATAAAGACCGGTTAATTGGTCTTCCGGATGATATTGATTTTGCAAAAGTAGCTGCCATGCCGGTGGTGTATTTAACTTCTTTTGTGATGTTATATCTCCAGGCACACTTACAAAAAAACGAATGGGTGTTGATCCACAACATTGGTGGGGGTGTTGGTCTTGCTGCTGCTGAATTATCCAGAATAATTGGCGCAAACATTATAGGCACTGCATCAGCTGGTAAACATAATCGATTACGTGAAAAGGGAATACATCATTTGATAGATTATAATACGGAAGATTTTGTTGAACGAATAAAAGAAATAACGGAAGGTAAAGGTGTAGATGTTATCATAGACCCCATCGGCGGGGAAAATTTGAAAAAAAGTTATAAAGCACTGGGGACATTTGGCCGATTAGTAGCGTTTGGATTTTCAACGGCAGCAAAAAGTCCCCGCCGAAAAATCCTGCATCTTCTAAAAGAATATAGCAAGACACCCAAATTTAATCCCATTAAACTGATGGAGCATAACAAGGGAGTTTTTGGATGTCACATGGGCATGGTTATGGATCGTCAGGAGCTGATGCAAGAATGTATACAGAAATTGATGACCTTTTATCAAATGGGCGATATTGATCCACACGTAGACCGCATATTTCCACTGAATAAAGTTAAAGATGCTCATCAGTATATTATGGACCGCCGTAACTTTGGCAAGGTTCTTTTAGCAGTAGATGAACAGTAAACATCCCACCGCTGAATCCCATCCATTATTAAATGGCAGTGGTGAAATAAATGAATTATATCGTGAAGTTGTTTCATGTACTGCGTGTCCACGTATTGTTGATTTTCGAACTAAAATAGCGCGCGAGAAGCGTAAGCAGTTTATGGATTGGACGTATTGGGGGAGTGGCGTTCCCGGGTACGGCGATATTAATGGGAAATTATTACTGGTTGGATTAGCGCCGGCAGCCCATGGCGGTAATCGTACAGCTCGTGTGTTTACCGGCGATAAATCTGCTGATTTTTTAATCATGTGCCTCCATGAAGCAGGATTAGCCAATCAACCTAACTCTGATGCTCTTGATGATGGTTTGGAATTATATAACACATTTATGACACCCGTTTTGAAATGTGTACCACCTCAAGATAAACCGACAGCGGAAGAATTGCGAACGTGCTCACATTATTTCAGCCGAGAGATTGAACTACTTAAAAATGTTAAAGTAATTTTGGCATTGGGAAAGATTGCTTTTGACGGTTGTTTAAAATATTATCGCCAGTTTTATGATTTTAAAATGAAAGATTACCCTTTTGGTCATGATGTGTCTTATGATCTGCCAAATGGAATTATGTTGAAAGGATCTTACCATCCCAGCCCTAGGAATGTGAATACAGGTCGATTGAATAAGGATATGATGTTAAAACTATTAAAGGAGTTACCCATTAATGGAACGTGATTTTCAAATTATCGTTTGGGGAGCAACCGGATTTACCGGGCAGATTGTTGCTGAATATTTACATAATCATTATGGAAATGATATTAAATGGGCTATTGCAGGGAGGAGTATGGAAAAACTGCAGTCTGTAAAAAACAGACTTCAGTTAAATGATTCAGTTGAATGTTTGATTGGTGATAGCATTGATGAAGAGTCTTTAAAGGCAATCACTTTACGCACAGATGTTATCATTTCAACTGTAGGACCTTATGCACTTTATGGTAAGGGATTGGTCGGCGCTTGCGTGCAAACCAAAACCGATTATAGTGATCTCACCGGAGAAATTCCATTTGTGAAAGATTCTGTTGATTCATTTCATGAGAAAGCAAAAACGAATGAAGTAAAGATTGTGCACTCTTGCGGGTATGATTCCATACCTTCTGATATTGGTTGTTTGCTTCTGCAGGAAAGAGCAATAGAGACATATGGACAACCGGCATCAAATGTGAAACTGTTTATTTTAGGACTCAAGGGCAAATTTAGTGGTGGTACTCTGACCAGTATGATAAATCTTATGAAGGAAGCAAAGAATCCTGAAAAACGTAAAATTCAAACAAACCCATATATTTTATGTAAAGATGTAATTGCTGGAATGCCTATTCAACGTATTCAGAGTTTTGCGTGGTATGATCCCCGGATCGAAAAATGGACAGCGCCATTTATTATGGCGCGATTTAATACACGAATCGTATTTCGTTCAAATGAACTTATGGAGTATAAATACGGACGGAATTTTTTGTACGATGAAGGTTTCGTAGTGGGTAGGGGAATGAAAGGTAAATTCCTTGGCGGAATTCTTACGATTGGAATAGGTATAATGATATTATTGATGTCAATATCCGTCACGCGATGGATTTTGGTAAAAACAGTATTTCCTAAATCAGGAGAAGGTCCATCAAAGGCAGAGCGCAAGAGTGGATATTTTAAAATGCTGTTAATAGGAGAAAATGAGGATGGAGAAAATAGATCGAAAGTTTTTATATCGGACACAAATGACCCCGGTTATGGAAGTACAGCCATCATGCTGGCGGAATCTGCATTGTGTTTAGCTTTGGATCAACATGTGTTACCCAAACAATATGGAGTTATTACACCTGCAGTAGCCATGGGAACGAAAATTGCCGATCGTTTGAAAAAAGCGGGTTTCGATATTTCAGTATCTGATTAAATTCCCGCCGCTTTTGATCAATTAAATGGGGCCATAGCTCAGTTGGGAGAGCGCCTGAATGGCATTCAGGAGGTCGTCGGTTCGATCCCGTCTGGCTCCACTTTTTAATTTTGAAGAATTTTTTTAATGAAGAGCATTATTAGTCGGTTCCCTGCCCACCGTAGGTATGTAGGTAGGGGTCCCGTCTGGCTCCACACATCAAAATGTTGCTAATTATAATGCTACATTTAAAAAACCAAATTAATCAATGAAACGACTCCTCATTATATCAATCATATCATTATTCTCATTTAACTGCGCCAGCTTGAAAGTGATGAAGGAAGCCAAACATTATTTTAGTGGCGGTCTTTCCAATCCCGAAAAAGAGGATACGTATCCGGAATTAACAAAGCGGAACCGCCTGATGGGGCAACTTTCACCGGAACGTACGTGTTATAATGTCAGCAGTTATGATCTGAACTTGGAAATTGATGTAGATAACAAAACCATTTCCGGATATAATTCAATTACAGCATTAGCTGTCAGTGATTTTTCAAAACTGCAAATAGATTTAGGCAAGGAAATGGTAATCGATCGTATCGAATACGACAATTCAAACGTGCAATTCACCCGCAGGGAAGATGCTGTATTTCTTGATTTTCCAGATATAAAAACGGGAACTGAATTCTCTTTCACTGTGCATTATCATGGTACACCGAGAGTTGCACCTCGACCGCCTTGGGATGATGGGTTTGTTTGGGAGAAAGACAAAGCAGATAGGGATTTTATAGCTGTAACAAGCGAAGGATTGGGAGCCAGTCATTGGTGGCCCTGTAAAGACCATATTTCTGATGAACCAAATAGTATGTCCATTAATATAACTGTACCCTCCGATATAATGTGTGTTTCCAATGGTCAGCTCAAGGAAACAAAAGACGTTGGAAATGACAAAACAGAATATCACTGGTTTGTAAATAATCCGATTAATAACTATAATGTTTCTTTGAATATGGGACATTATGCTGTGATCCAAGATACAATCCACTCACTCGGCCAAGTAAGAGATGCAACCTATTATGTGTTGGATTATAATGAAGCTGTGGCTCGTGAACATTTCAAAGAAGCCAGAACAGTTATCCGAGTACTCGAACATTATTATGGACCCTATCAATGGTGGGATGATGGATATAAATTAGTAGAAACTCCCTATTTGGGTATGGAGCATCAAACAGCTGTGGCTTATGGAAATGATTTTCGAATTTATGATAAATCAAAATCACGGTCTATTTACGGTTTTATCGATTATATCACCCTCCATGAAACAGCTCATGAATGGTGGGGAAACAGCATCACAGCATGTGATCCGGCTGATGTATGGATTCATGAAGGATTCGGCACATATTCTGAAGCATTGTATATCGAATATTTATTCGGGTATGATTTAAGTATTGATTATTTCATTCAAAAAAGAAAGTATATTGGAAACAAAAAAGCAATCGTGGGACCACGTAATCAAAATTATTGGGGATTCAGCGATGCCTATAATAAAGGTGCTTGGATAATTCACACTCTGCGAAATGTGATTGATGATGATGATTTGTTCTTTAAAATATTAAAAGGGTTTGCGGTGGATAATGCTAAAGGCATCGTTTGCACTGAAGAAGTACGAGACTATTTTTCTGACAAAACAGAAATAGATTTTACCAAATTCTTTGAACAATATTTATTTAGCCGTAAAGTACCCATATTGGAATATGCCCAAGAAAACAGTAGATTTTATTATCGTTGGACAGATGTTGTAAATAGTTTTGATATGCCGGTTAATCTGCTTGTCAATAAAACAGAAGTGCGTATATATCCTGAAAATAATGTACAAAGCATAGACATTCCTGAATTTGCCACTGTTGAAGTTAAAGACTGGGAATATTTAATAATCAAAAAAGAGAATAAAAACCTATTAACCGAATCTACAATTATCAGTAGTAATTAAAATTTTTGTGTGTGTAACTTTAATGTAAATCATGGATAATGGAATGAACAACAACAATTTTAAAGCGCTTTTTCAAGTATTGAGCAGCGAGCAGCAAATTCTCATGCGTACGGATCAGAAAGCCTTTACACTCCTTTCAATCTTGGGTGTATTTATGGTCTTTTTTATTATTCACTTTTTGAAAATCCAAATGGACTGGTTGCGTTTTATTCTGGTTATTATTTATTTTATTGCTGCATTTATGGCGATTGTTTATTTAGTCCTTGTTATAGTTCCAAGAGTTAGAACGGATAAAGTAAAAGAAGATAATCCTGAAATTAATGCGACATTTTTTGGTGGAATAAGTCAATTTTCTACCGCTGATGATTATGCGAATTATTTATCAGAAATTGCCGGAGATGAAACAAAAACATACAATATGTTTGCCACACAAGTTTTTGCTTTGGGTAAAATAAATAACTATAAAAATAAAAACTTGAAACAGGCTATTTTGTTTTTTGCTTTAGCAATTATGTCTGAACTGTTTATCATTATGTCCATGGCGTGGGGTAGGGCACTGCCTTTTCTATTCCCGGGTTAATGAAAAATATAATTCTAATATTAGCTTTATTTATAATGAGTTGTTCCACGACTGGACCACAAGGTCCTCCTGGTCCGCAAGGTGAACCCGGTACTCCGGGCAAACAAGGATTGCCGGGTAAACAAGGAAATCCGGGAGAACCCGGTGCTCCTGGTAAAGTCGATCCTGCATTAATCCAAAAATTAGAAGATGCACTGAATGGAGGCAATGATAAAACGAAAAAAGAAGTTGTAATTGCATCCGTTCATTTTTCATTTGGCATTGCGCCTCCTTCCATGGGTTTTGCTATTATGACGAATCATGGAAATCTCTATCAATTGAAAAATAAAAATCCCGTTACAATGGGAGATAGTTTTGAATTTCTTATACGCGTAGCTGAACACGTAGATTTTGTTTCACTTTCTTTTCTATCCGGAGGTGAAGGGCAGAAGCATTTTTACATGGCCATTACTGAAAGTGGACAAACTTACGTATCTGAAGACCTTAAAAAATGGTCATATAAAGGCGATATTCCTTTAAAATGATCTCTAAAACCGCAACCATCGCGGTCTTTTTATACAGTTTTATTTATGCAGGCCATCCTATAACAATCGATGGTTTGTTCGACGATTGGTCATCTATAGATGTCAGTTATTCCGATGATCAAGGAGATGGTTCCGGAGCTGATTTCGCAGATATCAAGATTACGTATGATAATGAATTCCTATTTATTTACTTCAATATGCATGATGGAGAATACTTATTGCAGGATTTGAATGAATTCCATTTGTTTATAGATGCAGATAATGATAGTACCACAGGCCATCCTGTTAATGGCATTGGAGCAGAATTGGAATGGATTTTCGGAAACCGTTCAGGATTTTATTATATAATGGACGGAATAATTGAAATATACCAAAATGATATAACACTGCGCATGGCTCCTACGATAACAGACAGTGAATTTGAAATATGTATTTCAAGAAACAGCAGTGCTTTAACTATGGATGGAACTCACGTGTTAGTTCAAGGGAAAGTATTGCTATCTGATACTGGACAAAATGCAGATCAAATTCCCGATGAATATGGCGGTATCAGCTTTTCCATCGGTGAGGATTATATACAACCGGTAATGCCGATTACATTTACCAAGCGAATTAATTCCGATATACGTCTTGTTACGCATAACGTGTGGGATTCTAGTATAATGAATTCATATTATCAGGAACATTTTCGCAGAATTTACCAGGCGTTAAATCCGGATATTGTAGCGTTACAGGAAATGTATGATAATACAAATCAGCTTCATGGCTTATTCAACTCCTGGTTTCCGGATGAACAATGGTATGTGAGCAGTCAATTTCGAGACAATATCATCATTTCAAAATATCCAGTATTGGAGCAGGACTTCTTTACGTCATCAGAACGAACCATGGTTGCATTATTAAATACTGAAGATGAATTGGGCAGAAATTTAATGATTTTTAATTCACATCTTTCTTGTTGCGGAAATAATGAAAGTAGACAGTATGATGCAGATGAATTTGTATCAAATTGGCGTGATTGGCGTGAAAATGATAATGGTCCATTTACACTAGCAGATAGTACGCCATTTATCCATGTGGGTGACTTCAATTTAGTTGGAAATCGTCAGCAGTTGACCACTTTAACTGAAGGCGATATTGATGACGAGAATACGTTTGGAAATGATTACGCCATTGATTGGGATGGCACAGCGATAACGGATTTATTTTCCAGGCACTCTCATAAACGTATGGGATATACTTGGCGTTGGGATAACAGTTCATTCAGTCCTGGGAAACTTGACTATATTTTATATACGGACAGTGTTATAGACACCAGTAAACATTTTGTATTTCAATCAATGACCATGGATTCGGCATCATTGGCAAATTATGGATTAGACGAAATGGACAGTTATAATTCATCGGATCATTCACCAAGAGTGCTGGATATCAAAATCCCGAATGATGTGGGAATTGGCTCGTCCATAATACCAACAACAATTAAAATTTCTGCGCCCTATCCCAATCCATTCAATCCGCAAACAGGGATACAAATAGAATTAGATAAGAGTACACATTTGCAGGCAGACGTATATGATGTAAATGGTCGTTTTGTGAAACAAATTGCAGATAGAGATTTTCAAAGGGGAATACATGAGATAAAATTCATAAACGATGGATTGGCCAGTGGAATATATTTTATTAAAATTCAAAATATTGAAATTCAGCGAACATTCAAAGTTGTTCTCTTAAAATAATGAGTGGACATTCAAAAATCGTTTTTTCGACGAATCCTGATTTTCAGGGTGAGAAAGAAAAAACGGTAGAAACAATGTTAAATGAACAGCAGCAATTACGTGTCTGGCTTAAGCGTCTTGGCGGGGGCAGGTTAGTTTCTTTGGTAAAAGGATTTAATGGAAAAGATGAAGATTTACAATCACTTGGGAAGCAATTAAAAACGAAATGCAGCACGGGTGGAACAGTTAAAAATGGTGAAATTCTCATCCAGGGTGATCATCGAGATAAAATTGTGAACTTTCTTAATCAAAAAGGATATAAAGCAAAAGTCAGTGGAGGATAATAAGAATCTTCCTGTATGAACTCAAATCTTTCTAAATTCGAAATATGAAAATGATAAAAAACACATTACTATTAATTCTTGGAATCAGTCTGACGGGTTGCGGAAAACCGACAAAAACCGGATTTGTTACCATGATGGTGACTGCAAACGTCCGAGCCCAACTCGATCCCTGCGGCTGAAAAAAGAATCCCTTGGGCGGTCTGTCCAGGAAGTCAGTTTTTATAAATAATTATCGCAAGGAAAATGGGATTGATCCCATTATTATTGATGCTGGGGATACATTTTTTGCATCAGCCATTTTAGCCAATCGAAATGCAGAAGGTGACATGCTTCAGGCAAAAGGCTTATTGCAGGGATATGAAAAAATTGGATGCGATGCTTTGAATGTGGGTGGATTTGATCTTGCAGCCGGAAAGGACTTTTTAATGTCACTCGCCACAGAATCGACGATACCATTTATTTCTGCAAACTTAACAGATACGAATGACAATCTTCTTTTTCCGGATTTTACAATTGTAGAAAATAACGGATTTAAAATTGGTGTTACAGGTGTGAGCGATCTTATTCCTGATCATATAAAAGATGTCAAAAAACGACCTTACATCGAAGCGGCCAATAATGTAATAGCAGAAATGAAATCCCAAGTGGATTTTATTGTTTTATTGGCAAATGTACATCGCAAAAAGAACAATGAATTATCGCAAAATTTCCCGGATGCTGATTATATATTTGTAAGTCGTAATACTCAACGATCACGACCGGAAACAAAACAACCTGAAGGCGGTCCTTATATGTATTCGAGCGGTAATCAGGGGAAATACTTAACGGTCGTTGAAATTGCATTAAATGATCCGAGTCAGCCTATAATGGACATTTCTGCAGCTAAAGGTAAAATTTCATCCATTTCCCGGCGGTTGAACAAATTGCAGGAAAAAGATACAACCAAGACGATTGAAGACATTTATGCCGATAAACCCAATGTTTTGAAACTGGTAGGTGACTATCGTAAGCAATTACTCAAATATGAATCAATCATGGCTGATGCAATAAACACAACAAAATTCCACAGTGTTGCTCTCAGTAAAACTGTGGGTGAAGATTCTGAAATTTTGGCATTCGTAGATGAAACATTAGCGACATGTTCTGCCCTTCGTAAAAAACCTATTAAGGCTGCAAAAAATATCATCAAACCTAAAACAGGCCCCATCAAAAAGAAGTTCAGCATAAACTAATTATGCTTCGCGTTCCACTCAACCAAATGTTGGCGATTGTCATCCTTTCGCTTGTTGTCGGAATTTTTGTAAATATTATACGATCTGATAGTATTCCACTATTTGCTAAAGAAATCGTAACAGCTGAAGACCTGGATGTCGTTTCCGGTGAACCAGTCTCAATCACTTTAGATCAAGCTAAAAATTTATTTGATAAAGGTGTTGTGTTTGTTGACGCCCGGGACGATGAGTATTTTAAAGATGGTCATATACCCAACGCTTGGAACAGCGGATTTTTTATGGAACTCATGTTTAAACTAGATTCAGCTCAAACAAAGAATGGTCCTGTTGTTTTATATTGCAGCGACGATGAGTGTGGTTCAAGTGAAGAATTGGCAAATGATTTATTTAATGAAGGTTTTACAAAACTTTTCGTATTTAAAGGCGGTTGGCTGGAATGGGAAGCAGCAGGATATCCGGTAGAATGAAAAATGAATTGAAAAATGCATTGGTATTATTTTGCCGTGTTGTCCTTGGGGTAATGTTCATTTATGCCAGTTTGGATAAAATTGCGAATCCTGAAGAATTTGCCAAACAAATTGGATATTATAAAGTTTTGCCATTTGGAATAGAAAACATTTTAGGCATTGTTTTGCCTTGGACGGAGTTGATCGTTGGAGTGTGCTTGATTGCCGGACTATTGGTTGACGGAGCCACACTATTGAGTATAATCATGATGTTGGTGTTTATTTTAGCCATTTCTCAAGCCATGCTTCGGGGTATAGATATTACGTGTGGATGTTTCAAAGTGAGTGCAGATAGTGAGAAACTGGGACTAGATACCATCATTCGAGATATCATATTTTTTGTTATGAGTTATATCGTTTTAAATCGCCAAGAAAGAAAGTTTGAATT
>JACNLB010000056.1:0-9462 GCA_014381755.1 Fidelibacterota bacterium
TTGGATAGAATGATTTTAGAAACTTGAAGAATGGAGACATAAATGAATAATGAAATGAGAATCGGAGTTTTTGTCTGCGAGTGCGGTTCAAATATTGCCGGCTCCCTGGATTGTCAGGCAGTCTGTGATTATGCTGCGGGATTACCTGACGTAGTCTGTTCAGTCGTTAATAAATATACGTGTGCAGAACCGGGACAGAATGAAATCAAAAAATACATCAAAGAATATGATCTGAACCGGGTAGTTGTGGCGTCATGTTCCCCACGGATGCATGAGCCCACATTTAGAAACTGCGTTGCTGAAGCGGGATTAAATCCCTATTTAATGGATATGGCAAACATCCGGGAACACTGCAGTTGGGCTCATTTGGATAATTGGGACGGAGCAACGGAAAAAGCAAAAGATATTGTGAACGTTTCTGTGGCCAGAACCCGATACTTACGTCCTCAAGTAGAGACTCAATTACCGGTGTTGAAAGAAGTATTGGTTGTTGGCGGAGGTGTGGCGGGCATTCAAGCATCGCTGGATCTGGCCGATGCCGGGTATCAAGTACATTTAGTAGAAAAGGAGGCATCCATTGGTGGGCTTATGGCCGCGTTAGACAAGACGTACCCCACTATGGATTGTTCCATATGAATACTCGGACCGAAAATGATGGATGTCGGTCGACATTCTAAAATCAATCTTCTTACGTATAGCGAAATAGAAAACATCGGCGGTTATATCGGAAACTTCCAGGTAACCGTCCGGAAAAAGGCACGGTATGTGGATGAAAAAGAATGCAATGCTTGTGCCGAATGTGAAAAGGTCTGCCCTGTTGTAGCTGCAGATGAATTTCAGGAAGGTTTCTCTTCTCGGAAAGCAATCTATATGCCCTTCCCCCAAGCAGTGCCATCGGTCTATATTCTAAACGATAAAGACTGCCTGGGACATAACCCCATCGCCTGCGGAAAATGTGCAGACGTATGCGAAAAAAACTGTATTGATTTCGATATGAAAGATGAAATCATCAATCTGAATGTAGGCGCAGTAATCACAGCTACCGGTATGGACGTGTACGACCCAACACAAATGGATGAATACGGTTATACCCAGTATGAAAATGTCATAACCAGTATGGAATTCGAACGGCTGATTTCTGCCGGCGGACCCACCGAAGGACATTTTATTCGCCCAACGGACAGAGAAGCGCCCAAACGAATTGCGTTTATTCAATGTGTAGGGTCACGTTCCAACTCGCCCACCGGGAATCCATACTGCAGCAATATTTGCTGTATGAATACGATTAAAGACAGCCTCCTGCTTATGGATCATTATCCCGGCACTGAAATAACGGTATTCTATATTGATATTCGTGCATTTGGTAAAGGATTTGAAGATCTTTTTCAACGGAGTAAACAAGCAGGTGTAAAGTACATTCGTGGTTTACCCGGTGAAATATTCGAAGATCCGAAAACGAAAAATCTCACCATGCTGGTGGAAGATACGGTGGCAAATTCGGTTACGGATTTTGAGTTTGATTTGGTTGTCCTTTCTGTGGGTGTCATACCCCGAAGAGACAGCGACCTGATTCAACGATTGTTGACTTTATCCCGCACAACAGACGGTTTTTTCATGGAATCCCATCCCAAGCTGAAACCGGTTGATGCACCCACAGGCGGAGTCTTTTTGGCGGGCTGTGCTGAATCACCGAAAGACGTCAAGGATAGCGTAACCCAAGCCAGCGCCGCCGCGGCTCGAGCTCAGATACTGTTGAACGCCGGGAAAATCAATGTGGAAGCGATAACATCTGATGTCCTGACAGATTTTTGCACCGGTTGCCAAGTGTGTGTTAAAGTGTGTCCGTTTCATGCCATTACCGGCGGTGATGCAAAACTGAAAATTCCGGTGGAAGTTGTGGAAGCAGCTTGCCAGGGATGCGGTACGTGCGCAGCGGAATGTAACTTTGATGCATTAACGATGAAGCATTTTGAAGATGAACAAATCATTGCACAGATTGATGCCATTACCGGGGAAAACGCTGCTGATAAAGTGGTTGCTTTTGCCTGCAATTGGTGTTCCTACGGAGGAGCAGATCTGGCAGGATTATCCAGAATGCAATACCCCACTTCTCAACGTGTAATAAAAACCATGTGCAGTGGACGAGTGGATTCCAAATTCGTTCTTCATGCTTTTGAAAACGGCGCACCGATTGTATTAGTCAGCGGCTGTCATTATGCGGATTGCCATTATATCGATGCCAATCGCTGGACGGTGAAACGTGTAGATAAACTCTGGGATAAAATGGAGCGCCTGGGAATTCGTCCGGAACGATTGCAATTAGAATGGATCAGCGCAGCTGAAGGACAGAAATGGGCGAATACCATGAAAGACCTGGAAAAAATGAGAGAGCAGGTGACACAAGAGGAAATAGAACATGCAATGAAAGTTCTAAAAGAAGACCGGGAAAAAGCAGAAGCAAAGAAAAAGAAAAAAGCAGAAAAGAAAACACCGGTGAAAGAAATTCCTTTAGAAGCAATAACATAAAAGGAGTATCCCTCATGGAAGAGGTTGATTATATTTGCATGCACTGCGGAAACGAATACCGCGGTCCATTTGATAAGTTAGTTCCTGTGGAACGATCGTGTCCAAAATGCAACAGCAACAGTATTCGCAGAAATAAAAAGAAACCTAAAAAACCTACTGCTTCGGCATAGGGAAAGGAGGACAACATGTTTGAAAAAAAACACGATTATTTTCGGGCATTTGTCAACGTAAGTAAAACTATTAGTTCCAGTCTGGACTTTCAAACTGTTTTAGATGAAATAGTGGAAAATGCAGTAAAATATCTGGAATTGAACGCCGGAGCAATCAGCATTTGGAACAAATCAGGAAATCGTTTGGAAATGATCGCTCACATACATCTAAGTCAGGATTTTTTGAATAAGGGTCCGGTCTATGCTGATAAGAGCATGCCCAGAGCATTGACAACAAAACAACCTGTTATCATCCCAAACATTGAGGATGATGCTGAACTACAGTATCCGGAAGCATGCAGAAAGGAAGGTATTAAAGCAATTTTATCTATTCCTATTATCTTTAAGGATGACGTCATTGGCGTTGTCAGGTTGTTTGATAATAAGATTAGAACGTTTGATGAGAAAGAAATTGAATTTATGTCTTCTCTAGCAGATTTGGGTGCAATCGCCATAAAAAACGCCCGTTTTTTAGGACAACTTAAAAAAGATCACCAGCGAGAAATGGATGACTTGTGGGGTTATTTCAGTGATATGACAGGTACGCCTCAGTATTAAAATAAACAACTGCTTTATTTATACCCGACTATTATAGTCTGATTTATTTATTGTACCTTATTTATCTTGTCGCGTAAATTTAACCGACTAATTTAATCGGATTAAATCATGCTTAAAATAACACGTAAAGTTGAATATGCACTCATCGCTCTTCGGCATATGCAAAACAAAGAACCAAATGCAGTAACCAGTACAAAAGAAATCGCTGTGATGTATGATATTCCTCTGGAACTTTTGGCTAAAACTCTGCAGTTGATGGCTCGAGATGGTATCATTGACGGAGTGCATGGCCCCAATGGAGGATATAAAATCAAGGCAAATTTGAAAAATATCAATATGATTCAATTTTTCGAAAAAATTGAAGGTCCATTAGGACTCATGGATTGTTATTTTGATTCAGATTGCACATTGATTTCTGCATGCAATATTCGATCCCCTATCCAAAAAATAAACGACAATATGCGTACCATGTTTGAAAACATGTCCGTAGGTGAAATAACTCAGTGAGGTAAAAATGGCTATAGAGAAAGATCAAATAGTGGAAGTTTTAAAACAGTGTTATGACCCTGAAATCCCCGTGGATTTATGGAGTTTAGGCCTTATTTATGATATTAACATTGATGATAAAATTGTGGATATAACCATGTCGCTTACAACACCCGGATGCGGAATGGGCCAATACATGGCTGAAGATATAAAAACAAAAGTAACTGGATTAGATGGCGTTGAAGAAACAACCGTAAATGTGACTTTTGATCCGCCATGGAATCCAGAAATGATGGCAGACGAAGCAAAGGAAAAATTGGGATTTTCTCCTACAAAAGCTCAATCAGATACAACTGAAAAGGAATGGGAATAACATGGCTGATAAAACACAAGAACAATTAGTTGATGATTTTTCAAATGCAACCATAACAGCTACTCCTAAAGCCATAAAGCGCATAAAAAATGCCATGAAAATGGAAGGCAAGGAAGGCTGGGCACTACGCATGGGAGTTGAAGGTGGAGGTTGCTCAGGAATGAACTACCAGATGACTTTTGAAGAAAAACAAGGTGAAATGGACAAGGTGATCGAAAGCAATGGATTGAAAATTTTATGCGACCTTAAAAGTTGGCTCTATATACGTGGTTTGGAAATTGATTTTTCTGAAGATATGCTTAACGGCGGATTTAAAATTCATAACCCAAACGCCAATCGAACTTGTGGTTGCGGCACGAGCTTTTCGGTATAAAAATAGACGGGGTAACCGGATGGACAGGATGGGAAAAATCTTTTTATTTATTTTATTAGTGTCTTCGAGTCTTTGTGACAAATCTGCATAGGTAAATTATGTCTGATGTAATCAAACAAGCCATTGACCAAGAATATAAGTACGGGTTTGTAACAGATATTGAGCAGGACACCTTTCCGCCCGGACTGGACGAGGGTGTAATTCGAGCCATATCTGCCATTAAAGAAGAACCTGAATTCATGCTGGAATGGCGGTTGAAGTCGTATAAACAATGGTTAAAAATGGAAGAGCCAACTTGGGCAAAAGTCAGTTACCCGGAAATCGATTATCAGGCAATCAGTTATTATTCTGCCCCAAAGAAAAAAGAATTGAATAGTTTGGATGAAGTAGATCCCGAATTATTGGAGACATATACAAAATTAGGAATTCCCCTCGAAGAACAAAAAATGCTGTCCGGCGTTGCAGTAGATGCTGTGTTTGATTCAGTGTCTGTCGCCACTACATTCAAAAGTGAATTAGAAAAACACGGTGTTATTTTTTGTCCATTTTCAGAAGCGGTGCAGAATCACCCGGAACTCATTCAAAAATACCTCGGTTCTGTTGTGCCTCATACGGATAATTATTTTGCCGCTCTTAATTCTGCTGTATTTACGGACGGAAGTTTTGTTTACATCCCTAAGGGCGTTCGCTGTCCCATGGAACTTTCTACTTATTTCCGCATCAACGCCGCCAACACAGGGCAATTTGAACGGACGTTAATTATTGCAGATGAAGGTAGTTACGTGAGTTATCTGGAAGGATGCACTGCTCCCATGCGAGATGAGAATCAACTCCATGCTGCCGTCGTTGAACTGGTGGCTCACAAAGATGCAACAATTAAATATTCCACCGTTCAAAATTGGTATCCCGGTGACCCAAAAACAGGCAAAGGCGGCATTTATAATTTTGTGACAAAACGGGGTACGTGCCTCGAAGAAAATTCTAAAATCTCCTGGACCCAAGTGGAAACCGGGTCCGCCATTACGTGGAAATATCCGTCGTGCATATTAAAAGGAGATAATTCCGTCGGCGAATTTTATTCTGTGGCACTCACCAATAATTTTCAACAAGCAGACACGGGTACAAAAATGGTGCATCTCGGAAAAAATACAAAAAGCACCATTATTTCCAAAGGAATTTCCGCCGGAAAAGGTCAGCAAACCTATCGGGGCGGAGTAAAAATTTTGAAAAACGCCCACAACGCACGTAACTATTCTCAATGCGATTCTATGCTAATCGGTGATAAGTGCGGCGCTCATACGTTTCCCTATATTGACGTCCGAAATCCTTCAGCCCAAATGGAGCACGAAGCGTCCACATCATCCATCGGTGAAGACCAACTTTATTATTGTAATCAACGAGGCATTTCCACCGAAGATGCCGTCTCTCTCATCGTAAACGGTTTTTGTAAAGACGTGTTTAAAGAACTCCCCATGGAATTTGCGGTGGAAGCACAGAAACTCATGGAAGTGAGTCTGGAAGGGGCTGTGGGTTAATTATGGAATATGTGAGACGGAATATGGAATATGGGGAAAGGCGCAGAGATACAGAGAAAGTTGAGAAACACACACATTGTGCACAATTTAATAACTGGGTTCTTCCGACCTAATAAGAGAAAAAATCATGTTAGAAATCAAAAATCTACACGTTAGTATTAATAATAAAAAAATCCTTAAGGGAATTAACCTTGCTATAAATGCCGGTGAACTCCATGCAATTATGGGACGCAATGGATCAGGAAAAAGTACACTTGCCCATGTTATTGCCGGGAAAGATGGCTACGAAATTGAAGGCGACGTTTTGTTCAACGGCGAAAGTCTTTTGGATAAATCTCCGGAAGAACGAGCGTTAGCCGGAATTTTCATGTCATTTCAATATCCGGTGGTGATTCCGGGAGTGAATAATACTTACTTCTTAAAAGCTGCCCTAAACGCAAAATTGAAGGCAAACGATCAGCCCGAATTGGATGCCATGGATTTTCTTGCACTTATTAAAGAAAAAATAAAATTAGTCGAAATGGATGAAAGCTATTTGAGTCGCGCAGTCAATGATGGATTTTCCGGCGGTGAAAAAAAGCGGAATGAAATTTTGCAATTGCTCACATTAGAACCGACATTCGCCATTTTGGATGAAACGGACTCGGGGTTAGATATTGACGCATTAAAAATCATTGCCAACGGTGTGAATCAATACCGAAACAGTGAACGAGCCATTCTGGCCATTACTCACTACCAACGTCTTTTGGATTATATGAAACCGGATGTGGTCCACGCCATGATTGATGGCAAAATCGTTAAAACTGGGGATATGTCTCTTGCCCATGAATTGGAAGAAAAAGGGTATTCTTTCCTGTCCACAAAGGACACGAATTAACACGAATATTTATTATTGTTGTAAAAAATGAATCATTTTAAATCAGAATTAGAGTTATTGCAAAAAATTTGGTCTGACGAGCCAAGTGAACTGTCTGTACTTCGACAAAAAGCGTTCAATCGTTTTTCTGAATTGGGGTTCCCAACTAAAAAATGGGAAGACTGGCAGTTTACTGACTTCTCTCCTTTTGAAAAAACGGAATTCAGAATGACCACTCCGGAAGATGTGCCGTCATTAGATACAGTTACTCCGTCTCCAATTGGTGATGCTGTTTATTCAATACTCGTTTTAAACGGACATTATCAGCCCCAGCTTTCAGATGTTCCGGACGGAGTAAAAATTCGCACATTGCTTGATGTGTTTTTGAAAGATTCATCACTTGGCAAATCGCTTACTGACGAAAATCCATTTAGCGCATTGAACACAAGTTTGATGAATTCCGGACTTGCCATTGATATTGGAGACCGCGTTGAATTGGATAAACCCATTCATTACCGATTCATAACGACGGATGTAAAAGAGCCAGCCATGAATCACCCCCGTTTGCTGATTCGATTGGGTAAACATTCGTCTGCCTCTATCATTGAACATTATCAGGGTGTGCACTCAAAGCTATATTGGAATAATTGTGTTACCCTGACTGAACTCGGTAAAAACAGTTCATTGACTCATGTCCGAATTCAGAAAGATACGGGCTATCATACATGCAATATGGAATACCATTTGCAAGAGGATGCCACCATGAATTCTCTCCATTTTAATCGTGATACTACATTATATCGGGGAGATTCTTTAGTACGATTCCATGGTGAAAATGCCAATGCAAATTTAAACGGACTTAGTTTATTGAAGAATCATGAGCATTCAGATTCGCGCATTGTGGTTGACCATTCACAGCCAAATTGTACCAGTAAACAATTTTTCAAAACCATTTTAAATGATAATTCCGGCGGTGTATTTAACGGTAGAGTTATTGTCAGAGAAAACAGTCAGAAAACAGATTCGAGTCAATCAAATAAAAATTTATTATTGAGTAAATCTGCCTCCATGCATTCAAACCCACAACTGGAAATTAATGCAGATGATGTTCGCTGTTCTCACGGCTCCACAACGGGTCAATTGAATGAAGATGCCTTGTATTATTTGCGTTCAAGAGGGATTGATATTTCAACAGCGCGATTGCTCATGGTGGAGGGATTTGGGAAAGAAGTTTTATCTCATATCAACCATGAATCACTGGCAAAATATTTGAATGAAAATTTAGTCACTTGGTTGGAAGGTTTGTCTCATGGATGATTTCAGGGATTTATACCAACAGTTGATTTTAGACCATAACAGAAGTCCGAAAAATTTCAGAAATATGGAGGATGCCACAACCTCTGCTGAGGGACATAATCCACTTTGCGGGGATGAAATTACACTGTATCTGAAAATTGAAAATGGTAAAATTGACGATTTTAGTTTTATGGGTTCCGGCTGTGCAATTTCCAAAGCATCCGCATCCATTATGACTACATTATTGATCGGAAAAACAGTAGAAGAAGCTGAATCGCTTTTTGAAAAATTTCATACCATGATTACCACCGGAGAAAAAACCGGTGACATGGGAAAACTTGCCGTTCTTGCGGGAGTGCATAAATTCCCATCCAGAGTAAAATGCGCCATTTTGAGTTGGCATACAATGACCAATGCGCTTCACGGAAATGAAAAATTAACAACAACAGAATGAGCTGAATTTTCAAGAGAAAAAATACTAACGGAACTAAGGTAAAAAACAATAATGAATAGATCAATCATGGCATTAAATAAATATGTAAAACGTATATATTTAATTGATCCGCATTACGTTTTACATATTTACGTTTATCCTCAATAGGGACTAAAAATCAAAATGACCCATTTACAAAAATTAAAATATTGACCCATTAATGAGGTAAAAATGATTAATAGCAGAAATACAGAAGAAGTTATAACATTCAGCAGAGATTGCACCGCCACTATGATTCCATCCGGAACAAAAGGAAAAGTCATTAAAGGTGAGCACGGCATTATTACCCAATCGTTGGGTGGGAGTTTCACCGTTGCCGTAAATGGAAATCTCTATCGCATTGAAGAAGCAGATGCCGATGCCATTGGGAAAGAACCTGTCAAAAAGGAAAAAGAAATAATTCAGGATGGGCAACCTGTAAATGAACAGGCAGTTTGGGATGCAATGAAATCTTGCTACGACCCGGAAATTCCCGTGAATATTGTTGATTTAGGTTTGATTTATTCCTGCGAATTTTCTGAAACAAAAGAAGGAACGCTGGTGGAAGTCTCTATGACTCTCACCGCTCCCGGCTGTGGAATGGGACCTGTCATTGCTCAGGAAGTAGAGCAAAAAGTAAAAGGCGTTCCCGGCGTTTGGGATGTGATGGTATTACTCGTTTGGGATCCGCCTTGGAGCCAAGACATGATGACTGAAGCAGCCCGTCTACAATTAGGACTAATGTAATGTTAGATGGAAAATGTAGTATGGAAGATGG
>JACNLB010000056.1:9625-34550 GCA_014381755.1 Fidelibacterota bacterium
ATGTTAGACGTTAAAAAAGATTTTCCGATTTTTGGTGAGCAATCCGAGGAATTTGTTTTTCTAGACAGCTCTGCTACAACATTAAAACCGCAAGCTGTCATTGATGCTGTTGCCGGTTACTATTCCAAATACAGTGCAAATGTTCATCGCTCCATTTATTCCATCGGCGAAGAAGCTACGGCAAAATACGAAGGCAGTCGTAAAAAAGTTGCCAAGTTGATTAATGCTGATTATAATTCCATAATATTCACACGCGGCACAACGGAATCTATCAATTTGGTTGCGTATGCTTGGGCACGAAAAAATCTGAAGGCAGGTGATGAAATTCTTTTGACAGAAATGGAACATCACAGTAATCTTATTCCCTGGCAATTATGCGCCAAAGACACCGGAGCTGTACTCAAATTTATTCCCTTTGATGAAAATGGAGAATTGGAATTGTCCGACCCTGAAAAATGGTTTAACACAAAAACAAAACTGGTGTCTGTCATCCATCAATCCAATGTATTCGGTACCGTTAATCCCGTAAAAAGTATCATTGAAATGGCAAAAAATGTTGGTGCTGTTACCTTAGTGGATGCTGCACAAAGCGTGCCTCATCAAGCTGTAGATGTTCATGATTTGGATTGTGACTTTCTGGCATTTTCCGGACATAAAATGCTGGGACCAACGGGCGTGGGAATTTTGTACGGCAAGCGGGAGTTATTGGAGGAAATGACTCCATTTCTCGGTGGTGGGGAAATGATAAAAAATGTTTCGTTGACTGAATCTACATGGAACGATATTCCGTGGAAATTTGAAGCGGGAACTCCCAATATCGCTCAGGCAATCGGTCTGGGCGCTGCCGTTGATTATATCAATTCTATTGGTTTGGATGTCATTCATCGTCATGAACAGGAACTTTTAAATTATGCTTTAGAAAAAATGCTGGAGATTCAGGATGTGACAGTTTACGGTTCAGCTAAAAACCGCGGAGCTGTTGTAAGTTTTAACATAAACAATATCCATCCCCATGATCTTTCCCAACTTCTTGACAGTGATGGAATCGCTATCCGTGCAGGACACCACTGCGCACAACCGATAATGAAAAAACTCGAGGTATCGGCCACAGGCCGTGCAAGTTTTTATGTATATAATAAAAAAGAAGATGTAGATCGCCTGTGTGAAAGTTTGGTGAAAACAGTTAAGTTTATGGGTGGTTAAAATTAATTATGTAAAACGTAATTATTTAATTTTCTTACGTTTTATGTTTTAAATAATTATTATATGAGGTCAATATGTCAGAAAATAAAACCGATGATACCAAATTTAAATATATGATTACCATGCGCTGGTACGTGGAAACAGATGAAGATATGGTGGCCGGTGCCCAGGAAACGGATCAAAAACTACTTGAACTTTTGAGACACAGGGAAGATGGCTCAACCAGCTGTTCTACATGCCCCACTCGGAATAATGAAGGTTATGCCATTCTGAATTACAATTATTTCATGGGTGATAAAAAGCCGGTTTATATGTCTGTGGATAAAGTAAAGAAATAATAGACACAGAGATCAATAATATGGAAGATGAGAAATGGTAGATGGAAGATGTAGGCACAGAGATTATTTGAGAGTGGTAGAATAGTAACTGGTGAATGGTAAAACAAAGAATACAATTGATTAGTAATATATGACGACAATCAGTATGGATGACTTTCTTGATGGAGGAATGTTGAGAGAAGAATCCTTTCGCAAACAAGTGGCTGAAATTGATTGGTCACAGTATAAAGACGATCGTGTTTTAGTCAGAGGTTGTGCGGAGGTTCCCGTACCTACATGGGCATATTTAATACTTACAGCACAATTGGCGCAATTCGTTGACCGTATTTATTTTGGAGAATTGCGGTCAGCTGTGAAAATATTTGTAAAGGATAAAAATTAATGTCATCAGACCGTGTAAGCTGGGAAAATTATTTCATGAATATTGCAAAGGAGGTTTCCACGCGCTCCACCTGTGACCGAAAAAGTGTCGGAGCTGTCATTGTGCGGGATAAAAATATTCTTTCAACCGGTTATAACGGCAGTATTAAAGGATTACCTCACTGTGATGAAGCCGGGCACGAAATGGTGGATGGTCACTGTATTCGAACCACTCATGCCGAAGCAAATGCCATTGCTCAAGCAGCCAAAAACGGCGTCCGCGTGGATGCAGCAGAAATATTTGTAACTGCTTCTCCCTGTTATAATTGCTTTAAGATTATCGCTAATTCGGGAATCAAAACTATTTACTACGATGAATTCTACCGCGATGAACGCATTCTGGAGCATGCTAAAGAAGCCGGGATTGAGTTAGTTCATTTGGGTTAGTAGAAAAGCCACAGAGAACACCGAGAAATATTTTAGAAGTGGTGCGTAGAATAATAGCAAATGGTAAAGTATTTACGTTAATATTTAAACACACTCACACGTAAACGCTTGAAAAAAAACGTCAGTAAATTTGCTTTTTATATTATTTGGATTCAAAAAATAATTTTATGAGAGACACTTCATCCTGACATGGTATACCGCAGGACAACGTGTCCTGCTCGAAATGAATCCTAAAAAGAGTATTTATTAAAATTTCATACTTTTAAATAATGAAACTTCATCAAATATTCGATGTTACTCGCCGCCTTGAATAAATTCAATTTATTAGGTTTGAAATATTTTGAGGATAAGAATGATTTTCTGTCTAAATCCGCCCTTAGGTGGATGAGTTAAAATCATTCCCAAAAAATATGGAAAACTATTGAATTTTTTCACAGCGGCTGTTTCTTTTGTAGCCGTTTTCTTTGCGTCAAAGAAAATGGCGAAATCTAAACAATCAACGTTTAACTACTATCGATCAATTTAATTAACGTTTCTCTTAGTGTTTTCAATTTAAACGTTTTTTCCACATGTCCTTTTTCTTTGAGCCATTCGGTCATTTGAAAATCTCGACTGGTTGTGTGTCCGGTATATTGCTCAATGACTCGCTTGCCGGAAAAGCCAATATTCCCGGCGTGTTCTTCAAATAATCGAATTCCCCGAGAAGCATACCCAATCGCCACGCCGCCTAAGGTTGGATCAGTAATCAATGTAATCACTTTTAATCCGGCTCGCTCTACTTTGGTTAATGCCACATGTGCTTTAGGAATCCCCACCATGGATGAACAACCTTCGTGCATGCGTGCTCCGCCACCGGCGGCTTGCAGTATCATGGGCACATTTTTATTTAAGGCAATTTCTGAAGCACGCCAAATCTTTTCTGCTGTTGACATACAATAAGATCCACCTAGGAATCCAAAATCTGTACCGCAAAAAACAACAGGTTGACCCTTAATCGTTCCATTACCGGTAATCATCGCTGAAGCAAGCCCTGTTTTAATTTGAGTATTTTTCAGTTTCTCTTGGTAATCCGGAAAACCAAGGATGTCTTTATCAACCAGATATTTTGTTTCCTCATGTTCAGTAAAGGAATCTTTATCTAAGGCATAATGAATATAATCCCATGCAGAGAGGCGAGTGTAACGACGCAAGCAATCAGGACAGACAAAATCATTTTCCAATAGAGATTCGTATTGCTGGGGATCAAAAATTCTTTTTCCTGCTGCATTCCTGCACGCTTTGTGGCGTTGAATAAAACCACTTTTCTCTGAAGTTGGAATTCGAGATTTATTAGACGTAAAACTTGAAATTTCTTTTGCAGTCATTTCATCCCAATGTCCAATTTTTTCCCAACGGTCAATACGTTTTTCAAATACATCTTCATTTGAAATTTGATCTAATTGGGGTAACCATTTTTCTAGAGAACTTGCTAATGCTTGTTTTGCTTCGTCAGGGAATTTATGAGCCGGCCCCGAATCTTCAGAAATGAGTTCATCCACAATTCCCACTTTTTCCCCTTCTTTGGATGTAATCCACATGGCTTCGGCGGCATGGTTTGCTTCCTGCCGAGTGTGAAATAAAATGGATGATGCCGCTTCCGGTGATATGACGAGATACGTAGAATTTTCCATGGCCAAAACAACATCACATCCTGTTAATGCGATGGCGCCTCCACTGCAGCCTCTGTTTATAATGATCGAGAGTGTCGGCCGCTTTGTTTCTGCTAATGCTTGGATGATATTTCCAATCCGCCAGGCGATGCCCCCTTCTTCGGCCGCTTCAGTTGGATCTGCTCCGGGAGTGTCCAAAAATGTGACAACAATTCTGTTTTCTTCATCGGCTAATTTAGCGGCATTAACGGCCCGTTCGTACGACGCAGGAGTGGCCATGCCATGATTCCATTTTTCCAAAATGAATGTATCCCGCATGGATTCTCTAATTTTTTTATAATTTGATGACGGCCCGCTTTGCTGGCCGATGAGCATGAGCTTGATACCCTTGAATTCTGCTCGATGGGTCTGAATTAAACATGATCCAAACGCATCACTTTTCTGGCATTCTTCCACATGATCAAATACAGATAAATAATCAAGATACTTTGGCCGTTCTGGATGAAAGGAAAGCTGATACTTTTCGTATTCTGTGAGATTGTTTATTGATTCAGGTGAATAATCAAAAGATCCGCTCTTTTCAAAAGGGAAATAAAAATGATTATTATTTGCCATAACGGCCGGAAAAAATCAAAGACGCTCGGCGACTAATTCGGCAATGTCAACGACTTCCATCGTTTCATCCTGGCCGGTCACTTTTCTGGCATCTTCCATCATTATCATGCAAAAATTACAGGATGTAGCCACTTTTTTTGCGCCTGTTTCGATGGCTTCTTCAAAGCGTTCAATATTAATACGTTTACCTGTATCAATTTCATACCACATATTCCCTCCGCCGGCACCACAGCAAAAACTCTGGTCTTTTGTTCGCTCCATTTCAATCAGATTATTTTCATCAGCTAGGACAGATTGCAACACATCCCTCGGCGCATCGTATTCCCCCTGATGACGACCGACATAACAGGCATCATGGAATGTCACTTTTTCAGTCAGATTTTTTTGTGGTTTGATTTTTCCATCTGTGAGAAGTTGACCGATAAATTGTGAATGATGAATAACTTCCAATTCTGCTCCCATTTCACCATAATCGTTTTTCAGCGTCGTCAGGCAATGAGGGCATTGAGTGATAATTTTTTTAACATTATATTTTTCAAAATTTTCCATATTTTGCATGGCTTGCATTTGGAATAGGTATTCATTCCCGATTCTCCGAGCTGAATCACCGGTGCATGTTTCTTCATTACCCAACACAGCATAATCCACATTTGCCTCATTCAATATTTTAACAATGGATTTGGAAATGTCTTTGCCCCTGTCATCATATGCGCCTGCACACCCAGCCCAATACAAATATTCCGCAGTTCCTTTTTCTCTCATTACGGGGACATCTTGCCCTTCCATCCATTTTTCCCGATCTTGAGGTGACATTCCCCAAGGATTTCCATACGTTTCAATTTTATTGAATACATCCATGGCATCTTGGGGAAAATTGCTTTCCATAAGGACCATATCCTGGCGAATACGCAGAATATCCACCATGGGCTCATTCCCTACCGGACAGACTTCGACACAAAATCCACATGTTGTGCAGGACCATAACGCTTCTTCAGATAACATCCATTTATGTAATGGTTCTGTCGTTTCCACTCCGTTGGCGAAGGATGTCAAATTTTCATTAAAATAATATCGTTTGTTGATTTCTATAGCAGATGGAGATAATTCTTTCCCAGTCACATAAGCCGGACACAAATCCTGACACCGATTACACATAATACACGCATATCCATCCAATAATTCTTTTTGGGGGAGATGCTCTAATTTCGATGCCCCAAACTGTTCCGCATCTTCTGCTTCCAAATCCATGATTTCCAGTGTGGCAGGAGAACGACGATCTTTTGCCACCATATAATTAAGGGGTCCCATAAATAAATGAGCATGTTTTGAAAAAGGGAAATAGGGAAGAAATGCTAAAATTAATCCCAATGCCAACCACCAACTTACATGCTCCCATACAACTAATGAACTGTCTGCCATTCCAAACCATGTCCATACGAATGATAATAATGTAGCCGCAGGTTGACTCCAGTCTTGACCATGTAGGGCTACTTCAAATGAAGCACCAATAAGTCGAAAACCCACATGGCAAAGAATAAACATGCCCACAATAAATGAATCTCGGCGCATGCCTTTTCGAGCGGATTCGCTCAATAAAACAGGCTCATTAACTGTCAGTTGCTTGTCATTGTAAATGAATCGTCTAAAAATGAAATATTTTACACCCACAAGAACAAGAATAGAAAAAATATCTACAAAAAATCTATAAATATCACCTATAATATTAATAGGTAAAAAATGGAAACCGGGAATCATTCCATAAAAGATATCTACCACATTGACAGCCATATAGAGAGTAAAGCCCCAAGCAACTGCAGCGTGAATCCCGCCAATAATGGGTCGTGTTTTGAAAAGAGTGCGCTGGCTTAAGAAGACTCCCAACCCTTTTGGGAAATTGGCTAGGGCTTTTTTCCAGTCAATGGGATCGGTTCCCCAACTAATCACTTTGAACATTTTGCCAAATGTCACCCATGACAATCCCATGGATGCAAAAACAGCTAGGACAAAAATGATTCGTTCAAGATTTGTCAGCATGTGATCAATCGATTATGCTTGTAGTGCTTCCGTCAATTTTGGTATAATTTCCAGCACATCACCCACAATGCCATAATCCGCTAATTCAAACAAAGGGGCATCGGGATCTTTATTAATAACAACAATATTTTTTGAACCCTTCATCCCCACCACATGTTGAATAGCACCGGAAATTCCCAATGCTAAATAAAGTTTTGGTGCAACGGTTTGCCCCGAACTTCCCACTTGATGGTGAGATGGAAGCCAACCTGAATCCACGACGGGACGTGATGAAGCAATTTCAGCCCCTATGGCTTTTGCCAATTCTTGAGCGAGTGGGATATTTTCTTCTTTACCGATTCCTCTACCAACAGATACAATCAATTCTGCACTTGAAAGATCAACTCCGCCAGCCTCTTCTTGAAAGGGATCTTCCGGAATCGTTTTTATTGCAGATGAATCTAAATCAACTGATACTGATCGAACATTCGCTGAACCATTTTGAATATTATCTGAAGAAAATGCTGCTGATTGAAAACTAATCAAAATGGGACCGCCATTACTGGGTTGTAATTCGGCGACAAGTTTGGCATTTAAAACCTGTTTACTGAAAACGGGTTTCCCGCCTTCTGCAGAATACGAAACAACATCATTCAAAAACGGTCTTTTTAATTTTGCGCTCACTCTGGGTACATAATCACGAACTTGATAAGAATGACCAAAGAAAACATAAGTGGGATTTTCATTGGTAACGACTTGGGCAACTGCTGCTCCATAACCATCAGCTGTGTAATTACTTACATGTTCATTTTCAAGCGTTAAAACGTCTTCTACATCAAACTGGGCTGCCTGCTCAGCAAGTGCATTTGCATTTACACCCATTGCTAAAATCCCAATACTTAAGCTGAACTCACTTCCAATTTGTTGAGCGCCGGTAATTGCTTCTTGGCTCATACGGTGTATGTTTCCGTTTTTATCTTCTAATACAACGAGTATATCCATCATGCCCTCCTAATTAATTCGAATTTCGTTTTTGAAAACATCTACAAGTTTGGTTACAACTTGATCAACAGTTCCTTCAATCATTTCAGTTTGTTTTTCCGCCCGTTGAACAGATAAACCATTAAAAGCTTGCAGTCCATCTACATCACACACATCTCGAAAAGAGGCTTCTTTAATTTCTTTTTTCTTGGCACCCATTATCCCTTTCAATGACGGATAGCGAGGTTGGTTTAATCCGGATTGAATTGCCAGACTGGCTGGTAATTCCATGGTTTGCCATTGAAACCAGCCTGATTCCAATTCTCGCTTAACTTTAATTTTCCCATCTTGGATTTCTGTTCCGACTACCAGTGTTGCGGTTGTCATTCCTAAAATTTCACCCAATATGACTCCAGCTTGACCAAAACCAAGATCATCGGATTGCAGGCCGGAAAGGACCAAATCAAATCCTTCATCTTTTATCGTATTGGCCAAAGCTGTGGCGATTGAATACGGATCCGTATTATAAGGAGTGTCTTCCTTGATATGTATGGCCCGATCTGCCCCTTTTGCCAAGGCTTCTCTTATTACTTTCTGACAACGATCCGGCCCTAAACTAACAACAACCACTTCACCTTCTCCCATTTTCTCCCGGATCTGTAATGCTTCTTCTATAGCATAATTATCACTTTCATTCATTTCAAACGGAAGTCCCGTTTCTTGAATCCATGAACCATCTGGTGAAACACTAAATTGCGCTTCACTTCCTGGTACATGTTTAACTAAAATACAAATCTTCATTTCTTTTCCTTCAAATATTTGTGTTCATAGATTAAAATATCAAAGCCAAATTTAATGTCATTGATCAGACAAACTTAATACGTCTTGTTTCTTGGTTTTAATTTAAGGTTTATTATATATTTCTTATTCCTATTATCATGAATAATTTTGAAACAATTATTTTGGCGAACGTACTTTTCTTCGTCGGCTCAATAATTCTTTTTTGGGCGATTTGGAGGTGGTTACAACGCCGTAATTACAAAAAATGACCCAAATCACATTATTAAAATATTGTTTGAAAAAGGATACAAAAACGTGGTATACTTTACATGACGGGACGGACAAGGCAACGCCTTTCGTGGAAAGAATTCGTTCTTAACTAACTAATAACTTGCAAGGGATTAAATATGAAAAAACAATTGCTAACAAGTATAATCATTACTCTTGTGCTTTCTGCAGTTCTGCAGGCACAAACATTTACTGGCTCGTACCAGCTAAAAGGTGTAAAGGTTATTTACACTAACGTAGCCAGATTAACCGGTAGCGCAGATGATTCTGTTGCCCAATATACATTGGATGCTCATTGGCCCAATGCCAGTACATCTATGTTTTCGGCAACATTAGCCGGATGGGCTCCGGGAGATACCATTGCTGTAGTGGAAACACCGGATATTCTCTTAACTCCTGCTGGATTAGCCTACTTTGGTATTGACCTAAGCGTTGGATTAAACCAGGAAGAAAGTCAAATGCTGATTCCGGCTATTGAAGGAACATCTTCAACGTATCCAACCACCGATACAGAAAACTGTTCAACATTTGCGGTGATTGCTCCTGTTTCAGATAATGCAGATATCACCTCCTCAAGTACATCTGATTCCTATGATCCCACTGCAGGCTCGTTCACTTGGGGCTTTGGTATTTCTCAATCAACTGTCTTTGACTGGTTTGATGCACCGGATGACTGGGAAGACCCAAGTGCTAATCTTGATAATTTTGGTGTTTTTACCGGCTATTTTAATGATGATAATACCGGCTTTGAAGAAGCAACACTCGAATGGCATGCGATTGATGGCCAGGATTCTGACAGCGGTATTGATGATGCTGGATTTCTAAATCGTCATCTCGGTATCACTTTGGCTCCCGGGGATACACTTACTGTAGCAGCGCTAGCTGCCCAAGGCATACCTGTCAATGTTGGTACTTATCCTATTCTCGGTGGAACAGGAGTAGATATAGATGGTGACGGTGTACCGGATGGTGTTGTCGATACCGATTGGGGTTATTATTTTGATCCCATGGGTGCTGATGGTGTCCCATTTTGGGAACAACCCGGCGCAGATGATTCACCGTTTCAATTCACCGGTTATTATATGACCTACAATTTTCTGGCCTCAGCCAGCGCTTTGAAAGATGCATATAGTACCTTTTCTGATCCGTCAACGTGGGTAGACACCGATGGTGACGGTGTTGTTGATACTCCAGCATTAGTGGTTTATTTTGTGACTCAAGGCTTGGATGCGACCTCTGCTCTCATCGCGACTGCTGATTCTTTAGCAGATGTTGGCATGCAAGGTTTGGCTGCTATGATTTTTGGTTTAGACGCTACAACTGCTGCAGCATTGGGTGCAGAAGTTGGTGCTTATGCCGGCACAACATTGACTGCCCTTCTCACAGCAGGTGTCTCTGTAGAAGATGCATTAGCACAAACCGGTCAAGCGACTGCAGTGTATGCGTTGGACGTTTTGGCACAAGCAGGAGTTACGGTAGATGATTCAGATCATGATTACGATGGTACCAATGGTCGTTTGGTCTTTCAGATTGGTAATTCCTGTGTACCGGATCTTCAAGCAAGAGATGTTTATGCTTTGTTTGATATAATTACACAAGAAGATACAGCCAGTGTTGTGTCTGAAAATATTCTCCCGGCTAAATTTGCTGTGTATGAGAATTATCCAAACCCATTTAACCCCAGCACCAATATCATATTTGATATTGTCGAACAGTCACAAACAGACGTTACCGTTTGGAATCTGCTCGGACAAAAAGTTGCTGTACTTTTTTCTGGTGACCTAAATACTGGACGTCATTCCATAAAATTTGACGGCCATCATACAAATGGTTCACTTCTTCCAAGCGGTGTTTATATTTACCGTATTGAGTCAGGAAATAATGTAGCAACAAAGAAAATGATGCTGTTGAAATAAGCTTACAGCTTTTCGTTGAACATATGATAACTCAGACAGCTCCACTTCCAGGTGGGGCTGTCTGTTTATTTAAAAGGAATTTATGAAGAGAATATTATTTTATTTCACACTCACTGCTGTTACTTCACAGCTTTTTGCCCAAAGTGGGACTATCACCGGTCGGGTTGAAGACGAAAGCAATCATGATCCTCTCATTGGTGCAAATGTGATTGTTCAAGGAACAACAATGGGTGCCGCTACGGACATAAAGGGTCACTATACTATCCAAAATGTTCCTGTTGGAGCAGTGACGATCAAAATCACATATATTGGTTATGAAGATCAAACACAGGATTTAACCCTTACCTTGGGTGAAACAGCTACTGCTAATATTGCATTGACTCGAGAGGCCATCCAAATGGAGACCTATGTAGTAACTGCATCTCGAAGACGGGAACGAGTAGAAGATGCTCCTGCGGCGATCAGCGTTATTACACAGAAAGAAATTCGCCGAGAAAGTAACACAAATCTTGGTGATTACTTGAAACAAGTCAAAGGCGTAGATTTTACTCAATCCGGTGTGGACAGTTATAATTTAAGCGCCCGGGGATTTAATTCATCTTTCAGTTCCAGGTTGCTTACGTTAACAGATGGTCGAATGGCAAATGTTCCTTCTCTTAGATTGATTGCGTATAACGTTATCCCTGTTTCATTCGAAGATGTAAAACAGTTTGAAGTTGTACTGGGGCCCTCCTCCGCTCTTTATGGCCCCAATGCTCACAGTGGTGTATTAAACATAATTACATCTCCTCCTCGTGAATCAACGGGAACAACTGTAAATATACAAGGTGGTAACTTGTCCCAGGAAAGAGGATATTTAAAAAAACTGACAGTTCGCCATGCAGGTACTTTTAAAGATTTAGCATTTAAAATTTCCGGTGTTGCTTTCAATGCATATGATTGGGAACATTTTAATGATGATGAATATGAGGGGCATGATCCATCATTCTTAGGACGAGCACAATTAAGACACAATGGCGTGGATGAAAATAATAATAGTTCTGAAGTGGGTAATCCATTTTTTACTGCAGAAATGCTTACAGGCATTTCCGTTAGTGAGATTCCCAACAACGGTATAGATGATAATGGAAATGGATTTATAGATGAAAATGATAGTTGGATTGGTTTAGGATATAAAGATAATATAGATGGAATTTTACCATTTAATACTGAAGCAGGAAGCCCCACAATAACCCAAGAAATGGTGGATGAAGCAGCAAATGATCCATACAATCGTTATTATTTAGATAATGGAATTATCCTTTGGGGCATTACTGAAGATAAAATTGGCAGATATTATGCCGATGGGTTGGATAATGACGGTAATGGGCTAATTGATACAGGTATTGATGAAGGCATAGATGGATCTGATGAAATCTGGTTTGATGGCTTTGATAACGATGGGGATGGTCTCGTGGATGAAAAAGATGAACTTGGCTCCCGCTGGATGGGTCGTTTTGGAAGTTATAAATCCGGCACATATGACGAAGAGACAGGTGAATGGTCTGGGTCTGGCTTTGGTGATTATGAATATGACGATGCAGGTAATATCTTATTTGATACCAATTCAGATGGATTGTTCGGCGGTGAAGGAGATTTTCATTTAGAATATCCTTCCAATTTCCCAAGGTTTGAAGCAGATGCCAATGATGACGGTGTGGATGATTATCCTGATTTTAATGTGAAAAACTACCGTTATGATATACGAGTAGATTACGAACCAAATCAGGATTTTACTGCAAGCTTTTCACACGGTTATGCTTATGCACGTAATATTAACATTACCGGCATTGCACGGTATCTTGCTGATGGCTGGGTATATAAATATTGGCATGGCCGCCTGCGCTATAAGAATTTTTTCCTCCAGTCGTATTTGAATACCAGTTTTTCAGGAGATCCCACACATCCAACAAGGAACCTGTCTACGGGAGGACAAATCTATGACCGTTCCGGAAAATGGAGTACACAGCTCCAACATTCTTTAGAATTATTAAATGGCAATTTTCGATTTGTATGGGGATTAGATTATTTCCTTACTATGCCGGATACTCGCGGTTCAATTTTATCTGATAATAAACGTGTGGATCGCCGGGATAATAATGGTAATGGTGAAGCGTTTTCCCCAATTAGTTATGTAGATCTAAATGATAATCTATTATATGATGTTGGCGAAGAAGTAAATGTATGGTCTCATGATTCCACGGATAATGTTCTAAATGCTATTCAGGATGGTATTGACAATGATGGCGATAGTGACGATTACGAAGATACCAATGGGAATGGTTTGCCCGACCCCTGGGAACCGGGCGTAAATGGTGTGGGTGATGTGTATGCAGATGGTATTGATAATGATGGTGACGGTCTCATAGATGAAAACATCGATGAAGGTATTGATGAACAAGCTGAAGACAATCGGTATGTCGTGAATGAATTTGGTCTTTATTACCAATTAAATTGGAAATTGACTGATAAATGGGAATTGATCCAAGCGACCCGTTTTGACTCTCATGACCGTTTAACGAATTTAATTGATTACAATAATAGTAACCGTAATTACAATCCTATGAACTGGAAACTAAATCTGGATGATTCAGAGGGTACTCAGGTTTCACCAAAAATCGGCATCATATGGCGCCCCCGAGAAAATCAAAATGTAAGGTTAACGTATGCGCAAGCGTTTAATACGCCCTCTAACCAGCACTTATTTTTGGATATATTTGTAACGCGTGTGGTTACATTTAAAGTATACGCTAAAGGTGCCCACAATGGATATATATTCCCCCGGGACAGCGCAACCAACCGAGTCTATTGGAAAGATCCTTACGAAGCTTCTAGCCTCAACGTGTTTAACCCTGATGAAGAAATTTTCTTCTTCCCGTCAACAGATCCTAAAGTTGCAGGTCATTTTAAAAATGTAGTTAATGATCATGAAGGTATGTACCCCGAAGTTATGCGGACACTTGAATTGGGTTATAAAGGGCGCTTAACACCCAGAGTATATGGAACCGTAGATTTCTTTCTTAATCATTATGATTCTTTCATTAGTTCAGTTTCTTTTATTTCACCCCTTGTTTTAGAAAAGCGAGCTTTATCAACTGACTGGAATGGAGATGGTGTAATCAATGATGATCCGAATAATATTTTGGATCAAGAAGACTTGGAAACGTCTTTTGATAATTGGAGAGATTACATAGAAGGATTAGCCGCAATGGATACAACCCGGGGTCAAAATCCACCCGTGGTTGTGGGTTATGTTAATTATGGTGAAGTAGACATGGGAGGTTTAGATATGAGCCTTGCATGGTTTTTAAACAGAGAATGGACAGTGGGTTTAAATTATTCTTATTTAAGTATAACTGAATTCATGAATCCCATAACTAATACTCCCGATCCCATTAACGCACCCCAGCATAAAGGTGGATTGAAAATTCAATATAACCCCAAAAAATATGACTTTAGCAGTACGTTAAATGTCAGGTATGTAGATGCGTTTCCTTGGTCATCCGGAATTTATTTTGGAAAAATTAATTCATATTTCATTGCTGATTTGCATGCCAGTTACAAATTCAATGATCATCTGTCTGCAATGTTGACGATTAACAATGTACTGGATCATCGCCATGTGGAAATAATGGGCGGACCTACATTAGGCCAATCGATCATTTTACGCTTACAAGCTAAACTCTAAAATTCCCCATACCAAATGATACGCCCCAGTTTCCATAGATTACGGGGCGTATTAACTTTCAGATTAAAATATGGTATTTTATAAAGCTAATGAAATTCACAACAAATGATCTCCTGGCTGAATAGTATTGATACAGCTTTGTTTTATTTTTTCAATGGAAAGTTGTCCAACCCTATTTTTGATTTCATTATGCCCATTATTACCAATCAGGATTATTGGGCCATTCCCATATTGATTCTAGTTTTTGGCTTAATTTTTAAAGGTGGATCAAGAGGTAAAATTACTGCTGCCTTACTCATATTATCTGTCGTTGCGACTGATTCAATTTCCGCTCAATTTATAAAACCAATGATAGGTCGTCTCCGACCATCTCATACCTTTATTGAATCAATTAATCTTCTCGTACACAAAGGAGGGAAATACAGTTTTGTTTCCAATCATGCTGCAAATATGTTTTGTGCGGCAGCAGTAATAACATATTTTTATTCCAAATGGAAATATATATTATTTGCCTTGGCAGCTATCGTTGCTTTTAGTCGTGTTTACGTTGGTGTACACTATCCCGGCGATGTGATTTTTGGTGGGCTATTTGGTTTTGGAATTGCGTGGGTTGTTATTTCCCTCTGGGTGATTGTGAAAATGAGGGAAATAAAACGAGGGAAAACTTGGGTCCTCTACGAATAAAATTTAATTTGTGCCTTACAGAAACTCGTGTTTGAGCGAAAAGTTATCTATATGCAGGGCGCAAAAAGTTCTGAAGCTAAAGTGTACTGTAGTACATGATGGTTGAAGAACTTTGAAGTAACGTAGCAGTTGGGTGAGTTTTCGTTAAAACACTAATTAGGAAGGTTGCCCTCTGGCGGCTTAACGCCAAACCCCTGAAAAGATTCACTCCCCGGGGATTTGATTTCCCCGTGTTTATCTTCAAATTTTTTGATATTATCCTGTAATGCCATCATATAGGCTTTGGCGTGTTGTGGGGCCATAATGATGCGGGAATGAATTTTTGCTTTGGGCACGCCTGGCAACAATCGAGTGAAATCCATTACAAATTCTGCTGGAGAATGTGTAACAACAACAAAATTTGCATATTCACCGCTACTGACTTTTTCATCTAATTCTATATTAATTTGTTGGACTTTTTTCTTGTCCATAACTCCTCCTTAATGGAAATTAAAAATTATCAAATTCCCGACGGTTAAATTCTTCCCAATCTTCTTCAAGCCCGTCAAATTCGGTATATTCGGGTCGCTTTTCATTTTCTTCTTCATCTTTTTGGCGAACCATTTCATTTTCGTATAGACTGAATGTATCCTTTTTCTTTTCAAAATCAGCGGGATTTACATCTTCTTCTTCAGTCTGATCCAGATCTTCAATATCTTCGCTGTATATTTCAGGATCAAAGAAATCTAAATCTTTTACAATACCATTGGTCATCAAATATTCTAGAAAATCTAAATATTTTCTGTCCTTTAAATCGTGTTTACATTTTGGGCATGTTAATTTTTCCTTGAGTTGTTCTTCCTCAAGAGGTGATTCACACGCTGGGCATATTATTCCTTCTAACATTTAGTTTTTTCCCTCTAAAATCGGGCGTTAAGTTAATCGAGTGTTATTGTTACGTCAATAGCTTTATTTAGAAAATTTTTGACTGGTTTTAACAAGAAATATCGTGAAATTAGTTACGTTTTTATTTTACGATGAAAAAATACTGAACTCTTTATAAAATTTTTGGAATAAAACTCATAGCTCGTTCTGTAAGGGCTGTAATCGTCAGCGATGGATTTACACCGGGGTTAGCCGATATCATCGAACCGTCGCATACGAACATATTTTCATATCCAAAAATATGATTATTTTTATCAATAACACCTTCATGTATATCTTTTCCCATACATGCTCCTCCGAGAATATGAGCTGTAGTCGGAATTCCAAATAAAGCTTCGTTATTGGGCATCATGGGTTTGCCATTTATTTTTTCAGCATATTTTTCGGCCATGAATTGTGCTTCAGGTATAAACGGTGTGGGAGCTTTTCCTTCTTCCAAACCGGTTTTCATTCCCAAGCCAAATGATCTTTCGCTAAACTTTAATGTACTATCCAGCGTTTGCATAAATAACAAAACTTGTGTCCGTTGAGCCCAATCATCAACAAATATGGTTTTCAAATTATGTATTGGATGTTTAATAAAATCAGCCATTATCTTATAAAATCTAACTATAAATGATTTTCCTTCAACTCTTGGTAACATAATTAATCGCCAGAAGCCGGATCCCTTTGAATACCGAACTGGTTCCAAATGGCTGTGCTCGCCGATGTGTAAAATTGATCCTATTGCCACACCTTTGGAATAATCTGTTTTTTTATCTAAAGCTGTCACCGGCATAAGTGCTTCAGAATTTGTTCTGACTTTGTTTCCTAATTTATCTGATAAAATAGGTAGAGATGTTTTTTTAAGCTTCAAAAGTAATTTGACTGTTCCCAAAACTCCACCGGAAAAAATAACACCTTTACAGGTCAATTTTCCTGATTTTCCTAAAAACAGGGATGTTGATTGCTGCCATTCTACTTCATATCCCTCTGAACCGTTTTCATTTCCCAATGGTTTTACATCTACAACTTTTGATTCAGCCAAGATCTTGGCTCCTTCCTTTTGAGCTAAATACAGGTAATTTTTATCCAATGTATTTTTCGCATTATACCTGCAGCCCACCATACAACCACCACAAAATGTACACCCTGCTCTATCCGGACCTTTTCCATTGAAATATGGATCCGGGACAGTTTCATTTTGTTTACCAAAAAAGATCGAAACATTCGTTGATTTAAATTCGCCTTCTTTATGTAAATCTTTTGCTAATTCCTTAAGTGCAATATCGCCGGGTTCCATTCTTGGATTTCGGTCAGCCCCTAGCATTTTAAGCGCTAACGGATAATATTCTTTTAATTCCTCTTCCCAATCCGCCAAATGTGACCAGCTTTTGGATGTATAAAAAGATTTTTTCGGCACGGGTAATGTATTGGCATAAACAAGTGAACCTCCGCCGACACCCACTCCGGATAAAATTCCAATATGACGAAAATATGTAAGTCTAAAAAAACCGAAAAACCTAAATAATGGCAGCCACATCCATTTTTTCAAATTCCAGATTGTTTTTGGGAAATCACTGCTTTTCCACCATTTCCCTTTTTCAATTACCAGTACTTTATAGCCTTTTTCGGATAACCGTAATGCAGATACAGACCCTCCAAATCCTGAACCAATTATAATGTAATCGTAATCAAACATATTTTTTGGATTGCATCAATGATGCTGGATTGACACAGTTAATCCACTCCATAGTGTAATTTATAAATTTTCTGTAACAATTCTTCTTCAGCGGATGACAAATCTAATCCTCTCCGTTTTTTAACGATTCTTGCAGTTTCAATAAATGCATCCCATTTATTACGTTTGATTTTTTCACCTACACACCATGAAAATGGTTGGATTGTTTTTGGTGGAAATCCTTTGACAGCAATATTACTTCCCGGACCAATTACCGTGCCTGTATTAAGTCGAGTTCCTATAGCCGTTTTCACGTGGTCGCCCATAAAACAGCCTACATGTTTTGAACTTGTATTTGTCATTGTACCATTAACCATCACATCAATATCGCTATAATTATTTTTTAAATTACTGTTAACGGTTCCCGCTCCAAGGTTTACCCATTGCCCTAAATATGCATCTCCCATATGACCATCATGAACTTTGTTGCTCCACCCCTGCATGATAACACTGTTGACCTCTCCGCCTAATTTACAGACCGGTCCAATTGAGCAACCTCCCTTGATTTGTGTTAGGGGTTCAACAACACACTTTTCACCTAAATATAATGGACCTTCCAAATAAGCCAATGGTTTTACACTCGCTCCGTTCGCAATAATCACCGGCCCATGAGATGCATCTATAACAGCTCCTTTAGATATGATTGAGGATTTATGAGTAAAAATATTTTTTTCATTAATCATAATGGCATCTGTTTCAGGTGTTGAAAATTCCGTGAAATACTGTATATCTTTTTCAATTTGCTGATAGGTTAAATCAACGGCTTCCCATAAATACTCTAATACATAAGTACTTAAATCACTCTTTGCAAAATCAATGTCCAAATCGCCTAATATCGGCCCACCGGACTCCAACCACTTCTGCCCTGCTTCATGTGTAAGATGAGCTCCGATGAGAGTATTATTGGCATAAAACAGAGTCGATTGTTGATCTTTAATTGTATCAATATCTTCATCACTCCAAAGTACATTACCCAAAAGCCAAATTCCTTCTTCAACTTGGGTGGGATTTACTTGATGTCCAGGGAACGTTTCTTTCGTTATATCTTCTAAATCAGGACGAACAAACAAATGAATATTCGCATCTGGCAATAATAAGTTAATTCGCTCAATACACGTTAAAGCACCGCATCGTATTTCAAACGATGGCCGAGTCAATGTAATCGGTTCCAAGTTCAACGCACGGCAATTTTCATATATATATATATTCATACTAATCCCAATAATTGTTGGATATTTCTAAATCCTTTTTCAAGATAATCACTTCCTTTTCGTTCGATTAATATATTAAAATATTTTTCACTTTCTTCACTATAAAAACCTATCCGCATAGGCGCATTGGATTGTTGAACAATTGTGGCTGACACAGGATCAAAATCAAGATTCAAATCAATCACAGCATCCGGTTGCGATGAAAATACAATTTCCAGAAATGACTTATAAGGCAATCCCCAGCGATTTATATGTTCGTTTGAATATGTAATCAAGCGATCATTTATGGATGAATCAACAAATTCTAAATTTCTTCTCATGGCAATAAATCTCACGTGTATGCGACCTTCCGGGCCGACGGCATTTTGCAATGACTGTATAAAGATGCGTGCCAAGCGGGAATGTTCCGGGTTTTTTGGTAATAGAACCAAAAGGTTAGATAATGGGTAGCGTTCTTTCCGTAAAGCTAAACTTACTTTTCCGTTCGATTTTTCCCGTGGTCGATTCCACCACAAGGCCATACGAGTTTTTAACGGCAAATCCACGGTAGAATATAACTTTTTTCACAGAAAAGAATCTGTGTAGTTTCGCCTTTCTAATAATCCGGGAAAATAATGAGTGTAAGTAAAAAAATTCTATTTGGCGGCTTGGGTTGGGCACTAGCCGGACCCATAGGTGCAATAATCGGGTATTATCTCGCATCCTCCGGCGACTATTCCAGTCAAAGAACATTTGGTTCAGCGACACAAAGTTATCCCCGTACAAAACCGGGAGATTTTATGGTCTCTCTTTTGGTGCTTTTAGGTGCGGTCATGAAAGCAGATAAGCAGTTGCTGAAATCAGAACTGGATTACGTCAAACAATTCCTGCGCCAGCAATTCAGTCATCAAAACACGCAGGAATATATGACCCTGTTCAAGGACATCATAAAACAGGATTATCCCATTCGCGATGTGTGCCGGCAAATTCAACGCTCAATGGATCATCCCAGTCGCCTGGAACTAATTCATGTTTTATTCGGCTTGTCCCAAGCCGATGGTCACGTTCATCCTGACGAAATTAGAGTTATTCACACCATTGCCCATTATTTGAATATAAATGAACATGATTTTGATTCAATTAAAGCTATGTTTGTTAAAGAAACACATTCTGCTTACAAGATACTTGAAATAGAAAATTCTGCCACTGATAGCGAAGTGAAAAAAGCATATAGAAAAATGGCATCTAAATACCATCCGGATAAAGTATCTCACCTGGGTATAGACTTGAAAAATCTTGCGGAAGAAAAATTCAAATCCGTGAATGATGCCTATCAAGCTGTCAAAAAAGATCGAGGCATGTCTTGAATAAAGAACAACCAGGCCAATTTCCCTTTACCCTGGGAATTCATCCCAATATGTACAAAGACCGACTATGGACCATGCGTCAGTACGCCGGTTTCACCACGGCAGAAGAATCCAATAAACGTTATCGATATCTATTAGATCAAGGCGTATCGGGATTATCAGTGGCCTTTGATTTACCCACGCAAATTGGGTATGATTCAGATCATGATTTAGCCGATGGAGAAGTAGGCAAAGTGGGTGTGCCAATTTCAACGTCTGAAGATATGATCAAATTATTCAATGATATTCCATTGGAATCTGTTTCCACATCCATGACAATCAATGCCACAGCTGCCATTCTTCTGGCGTTCTATATCGTTACAGCAGAGAAACAAGGCATTTCACCAGACAAATTGAAGGGCACAATTCAGAATGATATTCTAAAAGAATATATTGCTCGTGGTACATACATCTATCCGCCTGGACCTTCCATGCGAATTGTGACGGATATTTTTAGTTTCTGTTCCGATCATGTTCCGAATTGGAATACGATTTCCATTTCCGGTTATCACATTCGTGAAGCTGGCTCAACAGCCGCTCAAGAATTGGCTTTTACGTTAGCAGATGGAATCGCTTACGTCCAAGCGGCTATTGAAAAGGGATTGGATGTGAATCGTTTTGGGAAACGTCTTTCTTTCTTTTTTAATGCTCATAATGATTTTTTGACAGAAGTAGCCAAATTTCGAGCCGCTCGGCGGATGTGGGCACATATTATGAAAGAACGATTTGAGGCCACAGAAGAAAAAGCCATGATGTGTCGCTTTCATACCCAAACAGGTGGTTCAACGTTGGCAGCTCAACAAATTGATAATAATGTTGTGCGAACAACTATTCAAGCCATGTCAGCAGTATTAGGTGGTACACAGTCTCTTCATACGAATTCACGAGATGAAGCGTTGGCATTGCCGTCAGATGATGCAGTTAAACTGGCACTACGCACTCAACAAATTATCGCACATGAATCAGGGATTGCTGATCATCCCGATCCGTTTGGTGGAAGTTATGTTGTAGAAGCTCTAACAGATCAGCTGGAAAAAGAAGCAAAAGAAATCATAGCTGAAATTGACAAAATGGGTGGTGCTGTTGACGCGATTGAAAAAGGCTGGGTGCAGAGTGAAATTGCTCGGAGTGCCTATGAATTTCAATCTAAAGTAGATTCCGGAGATAAGGTCATTGTTGGAGTAAATAAGTATACTTCAGATGAAACGGATGAATCTGACTTATTATCAATTAATCTATCTGCCATAGAAGAGCAAACGAAGCGAGTAACTAATTTTAAAACAAACCGAAATAATGACCATGTTCAAAATAGATTGAACGAACTAAAATCAACAGCGTCTGGTTCAGAAAATCTAATTCCCCCTATAATTGAGTGCGTTAAGCATAATTGTACTCTAGGTGAAATATCGGATACGCTCCGTTCGGTTTTTGGCGAATATCAGCCTAGCTTATAGTAATTCTTTTTACATGAATCCCCGCCTGTTTTCCTCCATAATCTCTTTCGTTTTCCATCCCATGCTCATATCGTTTGCTGCATTTTATTTACTTTTATTTGGCAGTGAACCCATTGCAGCAAACGCCCTAAATGTACTTTTAGTGTGTTTCATCTTCTCCAATTTTATTCCTGTAAGTACTGTGTTAATTTTAAAAAAAATGGGGAAAATATCAGACTTGGATGCGTCGCAAAAGGAGCAGCGAATTTTTCCTCTCATGTTGGGGATAATTTATTCGGGCATCGCATTTTTGATACTGACGTATATGAATACTGAACCGTTGGTCCGAGGCCTGATGTTTTGTTATATGACAAATACAATTATCACTATTTTGATTACTCGTTATTGGAAAATATCCATCCATGCCATGGGAGTGGGTGGACCCATCGTTGCATTGTGGATTGCCGGATTTCAGTTCCCAATTCCAGCCTTCCTAATTTTAATTTCTGTCAGTTATGCAAGAGTCGTTTTGAAAGCACATACTGTATTACAAGTTTTTGCTGGATCGGTAGCAGGATTAATTTTCACGTTTATACAACTGCAATTATTTTTTGTATAATTAGTGTTTATTAATCTCATCCAAACCAATCTTACCACATCAGTATTGGGTAAAATAATTGAGCATTATACGTGGACTGAATCCACAAATGAGGACGCGTGGGATTTGATCGGAGATGGTGCGACCGAGGGAACAATTGTTATTGCGGATAAACAAACTGCCGGCAAAGGACGAGGTGGTCGAAAGTGGATTTCAGTTCCGGGGAAAAGTATAACCGCTTCACTCATCATTAAACCGGGAATAGACAGTCGTCTGTCCGGGTGGTTTCCATTATTAACGGGTGTAGCCATCGTAAAGGCATTTGCAGAATTGGGTTTGGACGTAAACTTAAAATGGCCGAATGACATTATGGTAAATAACAAAAAACTGGGGGGAATTCTTTGCGAAAGCCGAGTACAGGGTAAAGTCCTTGAATGGGTGGTTATGGGTATGGGTCTAAATATCAATGAACAGGAAAATGAATTACCGCCAGAATTACAAGCAACATCATTTTTTATGGAAAAATCATCATCCATACAGCGAGAATTGGTATTAGCTAAAATAATGAATTATATTGAACCATTGCATGTAGAATTAACCGAAAATAAATATCCATCCCGTTTAATGGATTTATGGACGGAATATTGTAATCATGTTAATAAGAAAGTTAAGTTTGAAGTAGAAAATGAAACACAAACAGGTGAATTCATGGGCATCGATACAGACGGAGCAGCAATTATAAAAATAAATGGAAATGAAAAAATATTTACGAGTGGAGATATGCACATAATTAAATCATGATTTTAGCAATCGATATCGGTAATACAAATGTAGTCCTTGGTCTTTTTAAAGATAGTGAAATTATTGAAAGCTGGAGGTTTACGACAGACTCAACACGGACAATTGATGAATGTTGGGTTTCTTTAAAATTATTAGCCCAAGATGCTGACCGCGATCTTGACGAAATTAACGAAATTGTCATTGGCAGTGTCGTGCCGAAAGAAACATTTGTGTTTAAAAAAATGTGTAATCATTATTTAAACATCACACCTTTTGAGGTAAATGGCTCTACGAATCTTGGGATAAAGTTGGATGTTTCTTCACCGGAAGAAGTTGGTCCAGACCGCATTGCCAATGTGTATGCTGCAGGAAAACTGTATGGTAAACCAGCTGTCGTGGTGGATTTCGGTACTGCAACAACGTATGATGTTATTGACGAAAAAGGAAGTTTTATCGGCGGCGCTATCGCTCCCGGAATTGAGACCAGTGCCATTCACTTATTCCAAAATGCCGCTTTATTGCACCGCATCGATTTTGAGATTCCTAATTCTGCAATCGGTAAAGATACACGAACGAATCTGGAAAGCGGTATTTTGTTTGGCGCCGCCGATCAAGTTGATGGAATGATCAAACGAATCAAAGATGAAAAAGGTTGGAACGATATTCCAGTAATAGTTACGGGTGGATTAGGTAAAGTTATCGGTGGTATTGCTAAAACAAAAATCACCTTTGATGATGACCTGACCCTAAAGGGCTTATTCCATATATTTAATGATTTGAAATAATCAATATCGATGAAGAGGTGACACCTTAATATTTATGTCAAAACCACTGAACTTTTGTTTTAGATCTTCTTCCAAGGATTGACAGCATTCTACAATTTGATTCTGTAACATTCCCACTTTAACATTTATACCAAATAAAATCACATTGTGGTTTTCAGTTTTAACTACACGAATATCGTGAATGTCAGTGATTCGTCCATCCTTTAGCCATGTTTCTTCTAAATAAGAATTAATATCCTGCACCATGGGATCTCTTGGATGAACTGGGTCCATATGAACTGTCGGTTCTACACCTAATGCATTTTCAAGTTGATCTTCCACTTCTTCAGAAATATCGTGGGCTACAGCCGTTGTTTCATTCGCATCAATCTCAACATGAACGCTTACAAACTTATCATGGCCATAACTATGAACCGTAATATCGTGTGCGCCCAATACACCATCAACATTCATTACTAGTTGGCGAATACTTTCCACTTCTTCTGTAGTAGGTGGTTTTCCAATGAGATCATCCACTGCATCACGGGCAATCTCAAACCCAGTATAGATTAAAAATAACGCCACTCCTAATCCAGCCCAACCGTCTACTGCAGGATAACCGTAAATACCCGCAATCATTGCAACTACAACCAGTATGCTGGATATAGCGTCTGTACGATGGTGCCAGGCATCCGCATGAAGTGTACCGGAAGCTATCTTGGATGATAAGAATTCTGCGTAGCGAGCTGTGATTTCTTTCAATATGATTGTTGCTACCAACGCAAGGACCATCCACCATTCCGAAGATACCAATTCAGGATTCCGAATACGGTCTATGGCAACTTGAATGAATTCGATTCCCGCCACGACCAAGAGAATTGCAATAATTAAAGTTGCAATATATTCGGCTCGGCCATGACCATAAGGATGTTCGACGTCAGCAGGTTTTTCAGCCTGCTTAAATCCCCAGATAACGACAGTAGATGAAACAACATCGGACAATGTGTGGACAGCATCAGCGATGACACTGACAGCGCCCACCATAAGTCCAATCATTAATTTTAAAAAAAATAAAATGCTGTTTACAAAAACAGAAATCCAACCTTGGA
>JACNLB010000064.1 GCA_014381755.1 Fidelibacterota bacterium
TTAAAGTGCTAAAATGAAACAAATTAGACAAAATAAACTAACTACTAATCGGACAAGTAAGTGCCCTGAAATCCCGCACTTGCCATAGCCATGACCGTTAGCGGTTATTGGAAGAAAACCGACAGATTTCAACAATCGGAAGAATTAGATTACTTTTGTGAAAAGGAATTTTGAATGAATAAAATTGAGAAAAATACACAAGTTTACTTTTATAATAAAATTTCTGACTTATTAAAGGAAGCGCGAAAAAGTATTGTTCGTACAGTCAATAGAACAATGGTATACACCTATTTTGAAATAGGCCGAATGATTGTAGAAGAAGAACAAAACGGTAAAGAACGTGCTGAATATGGAAAACATTTACTTGAAGAATTATCAAAAAGACTAAAATCTGAATTTGGAAAAGGTTTTTCTGTTGACAATTTAGAAAATATGCGAAAGTTTTATACTGCATATTCAATTTCCGAAACAGCGTCTCGGAAATTGGACATGCTTGATTTTCAATTAGGTTGGTCTCATTATCTTAAACTTATTCGCATTGAAGATAAAGCAGAAAGAAAGTTTTATGAAATTGAAGCAACACAAAATAATTGGAGTTTAAGAGAATTGAGAAGGCAATGTGATTCTGCTTTATATCAAAGACTTGCATTAAGTAAAGATAAAAGTGCTGTAAAAGAATTATCTGAAAAAGGACAAATAATTGAAAAACCGAAAGACGCATTAAAAGACCCTTATGTTCTTGAATTTGTTGGTTTTCCTGAAAACAAAATATATTCAGAGACAGAACTTGAACAAAAATTGATAGATAAATTAGAACACTTTTTGCTGGAACTGGGGAAAGGTTATGCTTTTATTGCAAGGCAAAACCGGATAACAATAGACGAAAAACATTTTAGAATAGATTTAGTCTTTTACAATAGAATTCTAAAGTCATTTGTATTAATTGATTTGAAAATAGGAGAATTACGACACCAAGATATTGGGCAATTACAAATGTATGTTAATTATTACGACCGATTTGTGAAATTGGAAGAAGAAAATAAAACAATTGGAATTATCCTGTGTCAGGACAAAAGCGAAACACTTGTTGAAATTACTTTACCAGAAGATAACGAACAGATTTTTGCCAGCAAATATCAGACAGTTTTACCAAGTAAGGAAGATTTAAAACAGTTAATAGAAAATAAGGAATGAAACCAACAAACCGCTAACAATGTATATAGTTTATGGCGGGTGAAGTGCTAAACATGAACGATTTAACATTAAATAAACATCTGTGTAAGTTGAAAGTTTTGTGTTTCAAAACCGCCGCAAAACCATATACTTAACGTTAGGCGAAATTGCAGATGTGCTTTTAAGATAAATACAAAGCTTTTTTAATATCGGTTCATATTTTTCAACTATGCAAATAATCAAAGCGACAAAAAAAGACCGAGCAGAAGCTATGAAAATAGCAACTGATCTAAAAGATTGGTTCAATAAAGAAGGATTGAAAAATATGAAGATTGATTTTGAATTGAACAATTTGGTCGTAGCAAAAGAAGATGGCAAAGTTTCAGGATTTCTATGTTACTCTTCCTTTTCTGGCAAGATGCTTTTGATGTGGATGGGCGTCGCAAAAGAAGCACAACGAAAAGGTGTTGGGCAAGAATTGCTGAAGTGGCTGGAAGATGAAGGTAGAAAGTTTGGATTTCATGCAATTGAAGTAGAAACTTTACCGGATGAAGATAGTTATGAACCCTATCAACGAACTCGTGCTTTTTATTATAAAAATGGGTTTGAACGAGTTCTTTACAAAAAAGCTAGGGTTCAAGGATGGGACGACCAAATTGTTCTTGAAAAAAAGCTTTGAAAATAATGAGGAAAAGCACTTCTGCAGCTCAAGGGGACGTTGCACTTTCGCTCGTACCTCGCTCACCCTCACATAACACAGTATATGCAATTTTCTTTTTCTAGTTTTGTGCTTAAAATAATGCTATGCCCCAAAAGAACTTCAAAATAAAAGAGCTGAAATCCGATAGACTCATTCTTCGGAAGTTCACTAAAGAAGATTTTGATTTTATCAAGACTCATTTTACAAGCGAAAATGTAAATCAATACCTCTACGATAATGAACCACCCTCTTCTGATAAAGATGTGCAAGGTATTTTAGACTGGGTTATGGATTTCAGCTCAGGTGATCATATGCGGTGGGGCATAGTATTAAAAGACCAGCCTGAAATTCTAGTAGGCACATGCGGATTCCACGGTTATGATCAAAATAATAATGCCGCTGAAATTGGCTATGATCTATCTAGCAAACATCATCGCAAAGGGTACATGTCCGAGGCCTTGAGAGCAATAATCAAGTACGGTTTTGGAGAATTGCATCTGCATAAAATTTCTGCAGCTGTCTATATTGGAAACACGGCCTCGAACAAACTGCTGGAAAAGCTGGGATTTAAACTAGAGGGGGTAATCAGAGATAAGCATTTTTTTCGTGGAGAATATTTTGATCATAACCTCTACTCACTGCTTGAGACCGAAAAAGAAAACAACATATAACACAGATTATAATAACCCTTTTATTTTATGCAGTTTATTCTGACCACCTCTGGCCAGTGCATATTCAAATGACCCTTTGATACAGGCGGAGCCAATTTCGCCGTCTTTCCGAATGGCAATGTAAGCGATCTGAAAATCAGGATTACCATTATGTCTTTTGATCACCCGATTTAAGGCTTCTTCGCAAGCGGCTGTAGGATCATAACCTTGTCGCATAAGTTCCACCACCAGAAAGCTCCCGGTTGTTTTGATTACTTCTTCACCTAATCCAGTTGCGGCTGCACAGCCAATTTCATTATCCACAAAAAGTCCGGCACCAATGATGGGACTATCCCCCACTCTGCCGTGTAATTTGTATGCCCAGCCACTGGTGGTGCACGCACCTGCCATATCTCCATTTTTATCTTGAGCTAAAACTGAAATAGTATCATGTGTTTCATGGGGCGTCATTTCTCGACGCTTCTTCTTCCACTCTTCCCATGCTTTTTTTGATTCAACCGTGAGTAGATCCATTTCTTCAAATCCTTGAGAAACTGCAAATTGTCGAGCTCCTTCACCAACCAGCATCACATGTTTGGTGTCTTCCATTACTTTTCGTGCAACCGATACAGGATGTTTAATATTCTGGATAAAAGCCACGGAACCGGCATTGCCTTTTGAATCCATGACACATGCGTCTAATGTTACATTACCTTCTTCGTCGGGATACCCACCAAATCCCACCGATGTAATGGAAGGATCTGCTTCCGGTACACGTGCACCCGCTTCTGCCGCATCCATAGCGTTACCGCCATTTTGTAAAGATTTCCATGCTGCATCGTTTGCCGGAAGTCCATGTTTCCATGTTGACAAAATAAGTGGATCGTTTTTGTTCGGTTTAATGTTTGTTTCTCCAAATACAGCTGACGGAGCTGCCAAGCCGATGGCTCCTGTCTTTATAAAATCTCTGCGTTTCATACCCAAACAGCCAGAATCGCACCGATAATCATGAGTCCTGTAAACTGATAACCCATATTAATTCTAAATAATTTCCAGGAATGATTTTCAAATACGACGCCTGTGATTCCAAATGTAAAAATATATCCGAGCCATACCCAAAATGCAGATGTGAGTCCCACCGTTAAATTGGATAAATCATGGTAAACCACTTTCATAAAATCCACCATGTGAGCTGTAATAAAAACTAAAACAAATGTTCCCAAAAATTGATACAGTAATCCAATTCCGTGACCGCCAATTTTTTTCTCTTTTGCTTCTTCCAGGGTCATGCCCATACCTTCTACCCATCGGTTTAAAAATAGCGCCGGTGAATACCATAATCCGCCCAATAAATAATGGGCAATAGTTGCTATAAGTACAGCGAGGTAATTGATGGTAGGTTCATACATGATCGTTCCTTGTTTTAATTAGGGATGTAATTTATGATGTAGAAACAATGCGACGCATCGTCTCTACAAAGACAGAGAAATAAAAGTCTGTATCAAAAGATACATACTTTTTGTCTTGTATATTTGTAACTTTTGTCTGAAATAAAATAAAAAAGGATTCATCATGGCAACACTCACAACTATTAATGGAGAGATCAAAGAACTCTGCAATTTCCCATTAGAACCGGAGTTAATCGCTGAAATTGATTCCTCATCAAAAATCATGATTGTTGAACGAGATGAGCTATTTGTAAAGGAAGGCGACCAAATGGATATGATTCCTTTATTGCTTAAAGGCACTGTGCGTTGTTTCTATAAAGATTATGATTTGGATCGAGAAATTTTATACTATTATGCCCAACCGGGAGAATCCTGCTTATTCACCTATTTTTCTATGTTTGATGACCATAAAAGTAAAGTTTTTGCTGTAGCAGAAAAGCGTACCAAAATCCTCATGGTCCCAAGAGAACAGGTTATGGAATGGCACACAAAATACAAATCTTGGAATAAATTTATGGTGAACAGTTATATTAAACGATACATGGATCTACTTGATGGACTCAAAAAGGCGGGCCTATCAAAGATTGAAGACCGTGTTATAGATTATTTAGATAAGAAGTCTGACCGTGTAAGATCAAAATCTATAAAGACCACCCATAAATTTATTGCTAATGACCTGGGTACTACTCGGGAAGTCATCTCCAGAACATTGCATCATCTTGAAAATAAAAACTATTTAATCCGCGAACGGGGAAAAATTCTTTTAAAAAATTAAAATTAGGTGACTTTTGATACAAAGTTTTTCATAATTCTACAATTAAATTGAGCTAATTATAGAGGAGTAGAATATGATTAACACGTTCAAGAAACCCACAGAGATTTTGTCAATTCTCTTGAGTATTGGCTTAATGATGATCCAATCCTGTGCGGCACCCGCAACTAACGTTTCAACCCCAAAGGAGAAACCAGCAATGAGTGTAAATACAATCCAAGTCGTGAACTTTAATCTTGAAGGCATCGGCCATAATGATTTCATGGGCGTAGCTAATGAAGTGGCACCCAATTTTGCCCCCCTGCCCGGACTTGTCTCCAAAGTCTGGTTGTCGGATGAAGCCAATAACACCTACGGTGGCGTTTACTCATGGGCGGGCCAAGGGAATTTAGATGACTACCGTGGTGGTGAACTCTATGCCGGCGCGTTGGCAAATAACCCAAACTTTGTGAATTTATACGACAAGGGATTTAACGTGTTGACCGGGCCAAGTGCCGTGACAAGCAATCTCATGGATGGCACACCAACGTACATCCAAGTAGTCAATTTTAATCTGGAAGGCATTACTCATGATGACTTTATGGGCGTAGCCAATGAAGTTGCATCAAACTTTGCAGCATTGCCGGGACTCATTCAAAAAGTGTGGCTCTCTGATGAAGCAAATAATACTTACGGTGGTGTGTATTCTTGGGCCTCCAAAGAAGCCTGCGATGCCTACCGAAGTGGTGAACTCTATGCCGGTGCATTGGTCAATAATCCAAACTTCACCAATTTATCCGATAAAGGGTTTTCAGTTTTGGATGGGCCAAGTAAGATCACTGGAATGAAATAGTATTTATTGTATTTTAAAAATCCAATTATAGAATTATCTCATGAAGGGATAAAAAAACCAAAAAGGAGAATGAAATGACTCTTAACACACTTTTCAAAATAAATACAGTGGTGGCAGGACTGTTTGGCATTGGATTTGTCATTGCGCCCATTGCAGTCATGACGCCATATGGTATTTCACAAGATGTCATGGAAGCGTCTGTAAATATGACCAGATGGTTTGGCTCTGCCAATATTTTGATTGCACTTATCGCCTGGTTTTTGAGCAATGCACCTGATTCCGATGCAAAAACGGCGGCGGCAAAAGGAATGAGTATTGGGTTTGGCATTGGTGCTGCGGTCAGTATCCTCAATCAATTGTCAGGCGATATTGGCCCCCTTGGCTGGTCAACTGTTGCCATTTTTGCGATTTTTCAACTAGCGTATGGCAAATTTGGTTATTTAAATAACCCAAATTAAAATTCTATTTTAATCTATCCCATTAAGGGATGAACAAACCAAAAGGAGAAGGAAATGCTATTTCATGCAACCATTAAACATAGTTACCAAACCTGTCATGCACACGATGAAGAAAAAAAAGCAAAAGTGATGGTCGCCATTCAAAACGCAGATGAAATTGGATTAAATGTCCATGGGGTTTATGTGGACCCACCGGGCCATGCATTTTATATGATTCTAGAAGCCGACACCATGGATCAAATTGTACAGTTTTTTGATCCCATGCTTGAATTGGGTGATGCGGACATTCATCCCGTTATGAGTATGCAGGCAGCTCTGGATGCAATTTCAAAAGGAGAATGAAAAATAAATAATTGATGTAGTAGAGACGATGCGTTGCATCGTCTCTACGCATTTCTGATAAACCGCTGAAGCGGTTCACCATTCTATCACTTCTTAACCCACGACTTAAGCCGAGGGTTAATGACTTCATCCGAATAATAACCACTTTAGTGGTTTTCCCAATTCCATTGAGCTTTATTTCATGATTCATTGAGCTGTATTTTCCCTGTTTGTGAGTTACAAATCATTCTATCAACGATAATTGACTCTTTTGGGGTGATAATTTGAATCATTCATTACACATTTTTAGGGAAACTTTTTAATAATTGGAATAATATTTTAGTCATTAGTTTAATAAATGGAATAATATTTTATTTTAGTTTTTATATTTAGGAATAATATTGTAGTTTATAGTCGTTATGAAGGAAAGATTTCTCTTAAAACATATTCTGAAACATGGTGCAGAAAAAGAAATTACATTGCTGATTGGTGCACGCCAAACCGGGAAAACAACACTGCTCAAGCAGTTAAACAGAAAAATATCCAATG
>JACNLB010000127.1:0-4614 GCA_014381755.1 Fidelibacterota bacterium
TGAATGGATACAAATGTAGTGGGAAGTTAAAATATTACTGATAAAATTCCAAAACCAACTGAAAATATGCACAATTAATCCCCGTTTGGATTAAGACGATTATTTTCCTGCATTATCATGATTTTTGCTCTCTTGAAAAGGGTTTTCCAAGAGCACTGGGGCCCATGGAAACAGACAGACCAACTGATTTCATTTTAGATCGCCACATAGAAATAGCTAAAAGGAAAATCGTAAATACATAAGGCAGCATTCCCAATAAATGAGTAGAAATTTGAGCACCGCGTGCTTGGAGAGCAAACCCAAGTGCATCCATTCCACCAAAAAGATAGGCACCAAACACAGCCATTTTTGGATTCCACATAGAAAAAATCACTAATGCAATAGCGACCCATCCACGTCCGGCAACCATATTTTCAATCCACATGGGTGTGTAAGCCAGAGAAAGATATGCCCCAGCTAAACCCATCATGGTACCACCCGCGAAAATCGAAGCATAGCGAATTCGGTTTACATTCAGTCCAACTGTATCAGCCGTTTGTGGATTTTCTCCTACACTTCTTATATACAATCCAATTTTTGTTTTGAATAAAATAACCCATGAAAGGGGAACAAATAAATAAGAAAAATATACCAATAAATTATGTTGAAAAAAGGCCTGCCCAATTAACGGGATATCACTCAACAGCCATACATTAATTTCTTCAAAACTCGGAGCAATTACTCCCACAAGCGGTGTTCCTACCACAGCACTAACTCCCGTACCAAAAAAAACAAGAGATAATCCACTTACAATTTGATTCACGTTTAATGTAATCGTTAAAAATGCATGGATTAAACTCACACATCCGCCAGCTAACGAACCTAGAATTACACCCAGTACTGGATTGCCTGTCCAAAGAGAAGCCATAAATCCAGTAACAGCTCCAATAAGCATTAATCCCTCAATCCCTAAATTTATATTTCCGGATCGCTCAGTATAAATTTCACCAATAGTAGCAAACAGCAGGGGGGTCCCTGACCGAATGGCCGCTTGAAGAAAAGGGCCTAAAAATTCAATCATTTTTAACCACTGTAATTTTATACGTTTTTAACGCTTCGCCTGCGAGAACAAAAAAGAGAACCATTCCTTCAAATATATGAACAACACCTTTTCCAAAACCCATAGTCATTTGAAGACTGTCGCCGCCTACAAGTAACGCCCCCATAAATAATGCGACAAAAATAACGGCTAATGGATTTCCATTTGCCAAAAAAGCAATTATGATTCCCGTATATCCATAATTATTTGAAATACCGCCCAAACGAAGCTTATGATGAAGCCCGGAAATTTGCAACATTCCGCCCAATCCTGCAATTGCACCACTAATCATCAATACTCGAATAATATTTCTATTCACTCTGATACCAGCGTATTTTGCTGTTTTCCGGCTTTGTCCAATAACTTGAATCTTGTAACCCCAACCCGTTTTTTTATATAAGACGTACAAAATGACAGCTAATATTATGCCAATCAAAATGCCCATACTTAAACGAGTATTAAAATATTGGTGAAGTAATGCGGCATCCGGGTAGCGAGGTGTTTGTGGAAAACCCGGGTAGCGAGGGTCTTTCCACGGTCCATATAATAAATAATTTACATAAAAGATGGCGACATAATTCAAAAGAAGTGTTGTCAGAATTTCGTTTACATGCAACTTTGTCTTCAGGATTGCAGGTGGTAAACCCCAAAGTGCTCCGGCAACAGCGGCGGATAACATCAATAATGGAATCAAAATCCAAGGTGGTTGGTTTGAAAATGTTTGAGCCGCCCACGTGGCACCCATAGCGCCCATGAAAAATTGTCCCTCAGCACCTATATTCCAAAGCAACGTTCTTAATGTTAATGAAACAGCTAATCCTGTAAAAAGGAGTGGCGTTGTTTGTACCAATGTTTCAGATATAGAATATCCGTCACCAAATGCTCCAATAAACATTTCCTTATATGCTTCGAAGGGGTTGGCTCCATTTATCCAAAACACAAAACTCCCTGCAATAAGGGCGAATAACATGGAGAGTGCCGGTACCATATAATCTAATTTCTTATTATACGATAAGCGTTTTTCCAATTTAAGCTGCAGCATGTTTCCCGGCTGTCATCAACAATCCCAACGCTTCAATATTTGTATCTTTTGTTTGCATCACATCAACAATTTCACCATCATAAATAACACCAATTCGGTCTGAAACTGCCATTAATTCCTCTAAATCTTCTGAAATTAATAGAATTGCGGCGCCATTAATTCTTTGGTTTTCTAAAGAATTTCTTACAAACTCTGTAGCTCCGATATCAAGTCCTTGCGTTGGATGTACTGCTACCAATGCAGGAGGAGATTCTGATAATTCACGGGCGAGTATAACCTTCTGTAAATTTCCTCCCGAAAGAAGTTTTACTGGAGATTCGATTCCTGTTGTTTTTATATTAAATTTTTCAATTAATTTATTTGTATAGCTTACGATTGCTTCTTTTTTTAAAAAAATACCCTTTAATGAAAATCTCTCTTCACGATAATTTTTTAAAACCATGCTTTTTGGCATTCCCAAATCTGGAACAACTCCCATGCCTATTCGGTCATCCGGGATGTGGCCAATTCCCTCTCTTATTGCTTTGCGTGGTGAGTTTTCTGATATATCTTTTCCACTAATATAAATAAATCCCTCTGTTATAGGGCGGAGGCCGGTAATAACTTCAGCTAATTCCTTTTGTCCATTCCCCGAAACGCCAGCCAGTCCAAATATTTCTCCCTTATTTACAGTAAGTGATAATTTATTTAATGCTCTGGTTTGCCTATCGCTAATAGCGGATATTTCTTTTAATTCTATAACGGGATTGCCAGGTTTATATTCAGCTTTATCTGTTTTCAAAAAAACTTCTCGTCCAACCATCATTTTTGCTAATTCTTTTTCATTTGTATCAGACACATTTACAGACCCAATTTGCTTTCCTTTTCTTAACACTGTGATTCGATCACAAATAGCAAATACTTCTGGTAATTTGTGAGAAATAAAAATAATTGATGTGCCTTCTTCGGCTAATTTTTTTACGATTTTAAAGAGATCATCTGATTCTTGAGGTGTTAATACAGCTGTTGGTTCATCCATTATAAGCACTTTTGTTCCATGCATGAGTGCTTTTATGATTTCTACTCGCTGTTTTTCCCCAACAGAAAGCTGCCATATTTTTGCATTCGGATCCACTTCCAACTGGTATTTTTTACCTAATTCTATAATAGTGCTTTGAATTTTATCATAGTCCGGGAAAAATGGAATTGACAAATCCGCTAATGCAATATTTTCAAGAACCGTATGTTCTTCAACCAGCATAAAATCCTGATATATCATTCCAATGCCTTGCTCCAGAGCATCTCGAGCAGACCAATTATCGGATTCTACTTTTTCACCCTTGATGTAAATTTCTCCCTCATCTAACTGGTAACGACCTGATAGAATATTGGTTAATACAGTTTTACCGGCACCGTTTTCACCGAGAAGAGCATGAATCTCTCCAGGCAATACATCAAAATCCACATTATCTAAAGCTAAAACCCCTGGGAAGCGTTTTGATATTTGCTTCAATTTGACGTACGAGTTCATAGATGAATTTTATTATAATTATATATTAGAGACTGTTGTAAAAAATCTCTAAACGCAAACCCGTTGTACATGTTTTTGTAAAACGGGTTTGCGTATTTTAAACTATTGGTAACGAACTTCGCCGCCAGGAAGGCTGCCAATAACTCCTTTTACTAAATAGTATTGACTTAGGAGTTCGTCATCGGTTGGGGTAACACCAGCTGGTATGACTATGTTACCACTTTGGTCTTTCACTTCGCCTCCAAAAACAACAAATTTCCCATTGATAATATCCTGTTTCTTTGCTTCAATTTTTGCAATCAAATCATCAGGTACCATCTTTCCAAAGGGAGATAAACCAACTACACCATCTTCAAGTCCCCACCAAATTGCTTCTGGTTCCCATTTTCCTTCATGGAGGTCTTTTGCTATACTATTTAATATTGGAGTCCAATCCCAAACTGCCGAAACCAAATGAGCTTTGCGGGCAAATTTAGTCATGTCTGAGTTGTAGCCTGTGGAGTACAGACCTTTTCTTTGTGCCACTTGCTGGACTGCCGGAGAATCCTGATCTTGACCTAATACATCAGCACCAATGGCTACAAGGCTTTCTGCTCCTTCTCTTTCACGAGGCGGATCAAACCAGGAGTTTGTCCAAATAACATGAACTTTAACATCAGGGTTGACTGATTGGGCACCTAATGCCCAGGCGTTAACGTTACGAATTACTTCAGGAATTGGATGTGCTGCTACAATACCGATTGTATTGGATTTAGTCATCGATCCTGCTGCCATTCCAGCCAGATACATAGCATCATGAATGCGGCCAAAGTAATTCCCCATATTTTCACTGGTAAGAAAACCGGAACAATGCTGGAAAACAGCGTTTGGAAAACGACGTGCTACATTTAATGTTGGATCAGCATATCCATAACTCGTAGTGAATATGAGATTAAATCCCTTTCGGGCAAATTCCATAATGACTCGTTCAGATTCACCTTCGGG
>JACNLB010000127.1:5329-6854 GCA_014381755.1 Fidelibacterota bacterium
GCTTCATCATAAATGAAGTATGCCATAATACCGCCTATACCCGTATTTGGAGTAATTTCCTGATCAATATTAATAAACCAAGCAGATGCGGGCTCATCACTTAACGTACTATTCCATACTTGCCCATATCCAAATCGATATCCACCCTTGAGTCCCATAGGTGCTAAATATACACCGGCTTGGAAAGAAGCAGCATTATAATCAAAGTGCTCTCCAACCATGTTTCCGTCAGCATCTTTTCCTCCTGTTGCGGGGGCACTGTTAAAACCAGGGCCTGATAATGGGCCGCCAGTTGACATAATATCATTAATGTCAGATGTATGCCAGCCAACTTCGAGTGAAAACATTTTACTCGTCATACGTCCTGCCACACCCCAGACTGTAGGTGTTGCTGTAATTAATGTTGGTGTATACGAATCACCGGTATAACCAATAGTTCCCACAAAAGCTCTATCTTCATACGCAACAGCGTTATTGTTTGTAATACCAACTGCTCCTGTAAAGTATTGATCCAGTGGAAAATGCTCAAAAATATCGTATAGTCCTAATACAACTTCGTATGATGTGGCTCCGGGAATAGGCTTCCAATAGATATTTGCTTTTTCCAATATTATATCGGGAGATGTGGCTCCCGCTGTCGTTTGACGATCTGATGAAACGGTATTAATAATATCCCAGGTTGGTCTGAATTGATTCAAATTATCGGGAGCAAATGGGAGCAAATTAAACGGACCGTTTGCAGCCACAAAACCGATATTGGCTTTGAGCGTCTGCCACTCCTGGAATGTAATTTCTGCTCTTAGTCTTGCCCTATACGGCATCATAAGAACACTTTTGTTTTCTATGACAGTTCCGGAAAAAGATACAATACCATAATCATCGGTAAAAGGATCTCCAGCCGGTAGGTATGTTGGTACCAAATGAAATCCGCCATGAAAGTTGATTTTAGGTTGGGAGGAAATTGGGTTAAGAAGAAAGATAATTGTAATAAAAGGAACAATTACAATCTTGCTAATCCAAGTGAACTTTATGTTTCTCATCATTGAATCTCCTTGGTTTTTTTATTTTAAATAGCCACGTTTTCAAATCCGACGAAAAAAAAGGCTGGTTGCGGCTACCAGCCCTCAATTCCATTCCTGAATGGATACAAACGCACTGAAAAGTACTTTTATATTTAATAATACCGCAAGGTATTATTTAATGATATACGGATGTTTTTATACTAGAATACGATAAGTTACAACATCCAAATAATTCTACCATGGTCAGCTGAATCGAAAGAAAATTATTTATTAAAAAATAATTCATAAACCTGCGGTAATTTTAATAGTGAAATTTTCCGGCATTCTAACATTAGACAAAACCCATACAAAAAAACCATTTGTCGCCTTATTTGGCGGCGGTGGGAAAACTTCCTTACTGTATCAACTGGGAAATGAATTCACCAAGCAATATAATAGAGTCCTCCTCACATCCATTGTAAAAGCCGGCCCGTCTCCGAATTTCTCAATTGTTTTATCCAAAC
>JACNLB010000139.1 GCA_014381755.1 Fidelibacterota bacterium
TTTTTATCCTTTGCGAAAGTATCTTAATAGCATTTAATGGATTTCTGATTTCATGCGCTACTCCGGCGGCTAGTTCGCCCATTGCTGCTTGTTTTTCTTTCTGTATATTAACTTTTTCTAATCTATGGACTTCTTTTTCTATTCGTTCTTTTTCACCTCTTAATAAATCAATATCGTATCGAGAAAGAATGAATATGAATAGAGCGATGGCGAATAATGTGAGTAATCCACCACGAACAATGAGCTGAGTGATCATACGCATTTTTAAATTATCAAGATGATCCGTAGCGAACCCAATCCTAATCTCATTATTTTCCGATCCCAATGTAACTGTCTTTGATACTTCGATATAATTAATCGAATCAGAACTCACCCAAAATATATTGTCTCTCATGACATCTCTATTCAAGGACAATAATGATTTCACTATTTTCACATCATCACTGATAATCGTCGGTTCATTTCCATCTGGATTCAATACAAGATATTTAACACCTTCTACCGTTAACATTTCCTCCATAATTTTTTGAAAATTTGTTGATGTCCTAAATTGTTCCTCAGCTTGAACGGTTAAATGACATGTGACAGCGCCACCCAATGTACGTCGAATGGCAACGAGAAAATTTGTTTTTGAAAGGTCTTTTTCTTCTTCCCACCAAGGACCGCCACCTAATCCCAAGACAAGCGTATCAATTTCGCCAAGTATCAGCGGTTCTATTCTTCGAAAAAATCCAAAACCCATTCCTTGGCCACGACCACGGCCCCGACCATGACCTCCATCCATCGTCATTCCAGCGCTGGCAATGATATCGCCGGATTCATCAAATACGTTTATACGAAATACATTACCATCAGACACCATTTCTTCAAGACGCTTGGAATCAATTAGCCCGTCTCGATCCAATCGGTCAATCATTTGCAGCACGTCTAAGGCACGATGGATATAAGACGTCTTAATATCTTCGGACAACCGAGCCTGTTCACTGCCGCTGTGGGCAATAGCAGTCGCTGTTGCAGACGCCTGATCTTGTAGTAAATGTAATATTTCCTGGTGGCGTGCTTTATACTCAAAAAGACTGGAAATAAGAATAAGAGCCAGCAATGTAAAATAAATTACAATGTACCATGGTTTGATTTTTGATGACCAGTTGTTCATGTTTCTTTTGAAGGAATAATATTTTCCTTCATTTTATCGGATAGGTAAAATTACTGATTTATATCATCAATGTTCATGGGTTGTTTCTGAAAGGTTTGAAAATCCTTCAAATCGATCTTTTGCATAAATCTGATGACAGCTGACACATCCTTCGGCCATTTTCCCTAAATACATAGATGCTAATTCACCATCGTTAGCTTGAGCTGCCATGGCGAGCTTGAGTGCATGGTCATGAAATTTTGAATCCATTTCTATAAATCTTTCCGGAAGAATACGATGCAAATCAGCCATATCTTCTTCAGATAATTCCTGTTTTAAAATAAAGGCTGAATGAATATTGTGAGCGTTTTCTATTACTTTATTCCAAGCACCTTGAGACAGGTTTGACACCAATTCCTGATAATTTTGGTTGATGGAATGCATTTCTTTAATTAATGCTGATCGGGTGGATGGTGTCCAATTGATTGCATGTTTCTCAACGACACTTCCTTGCGCTGAACCATGCGTATTGTGGTTACCATATTGATGTTTCACAAACATAACTCCAGCTATTAGAATGATTATTCCAACAATGATTGATAATGATTTTTTACTCATTTTATTTTTCCCTTTTGTTGTTTCTCTGTGGGCTCTGTGGCAAATTTTTTAAACTAAAAACTGTATTTTACTTTTAAATAAACCATATCATTATCATCATAATGACCAAACAATCCGGTTGTTTCACTTTCATCATTTTGGATAAATATGTTTGCTCCTGCCAAAATTTCAAATCCATCAGCTACATCATACGTTAAACTTGGGCGAATCAGAGCATCTTCATTATTGAGTCCAACATATCCAAATAATTGAAGAGTGAGCGTTTCTTGCAAAAAGGTGCGATTGGCCAAAAAGGTCATGGTATTATCCAATTCTTCCTGAACAATCATGTCGTCATAATCCAAAATAGCACGCTGAATAAATTGTGTGCTGAACCGCGTTGTGCCAATAGAAAAATCCGTCCCAATCAAATAATGGACATAATCTTTTTCCAATAAACTCGTTGGCAAATTCATTTGGTCTGGATTCAAGGCAGAAAACTGTTTTCCCATATAATAGGCTCCTTCTCCCCGAAAAATAAAACCACCTAATTCTGAACTGAAGCTTCCGCCAGCCAATGTAAGTTGATGATGTTTGGGTGTCAGCATTAATCCAAGTGGTTGTGGATTTCCCAGTTCAATAATGGGTGAAACATGTAAAGTTGGGTCATCGTCCCACATGGTTCCAGCCATAATTTCGTAATCCAATAAAGATGACATGCCGGAAAATTTGATAAATCCTTCGCTATTTTCTAATCGAGCCGGAATTTCTTTTTGAGATTCATCAATGGTAATGGGTAATGGGAATTCCGGAATACGAGACCAAATGGATGTTTCATCCGGCATTATTGTGGGTGTAAATGTGGGAATCCAAACCATCTCCACTGTATTATCACCCAAATAATAATTTGCCTTTAAAGATGTAATGCCTGTGCGAATTTCATCAAAATCTCGTAGCAAAAATTCTCCCAAATCTTTTGGTGACACAATATCCGTTATAAACATTCCATCCGCTTTACCCCAAATAATTTGCTGCTTCCCAATCCGAAGATCCATATTATCAAAATACACATCCATATAAGCTTCTCGAAGTCCTAAATGAGCATCTTGATTTGGATATTGATATATAAATGGATTCGCAAAAAAGGACACATTGTCGTCAGTTCGCTTCAATTTTAAATCCAATGTATTTTGGTTAATGGAATAATCATAATTATCATTGGTTAATACACCCATGTAAGAACGAACATATCCGTTTATGTCTAAATTTTGGGCAAATAAATTTGCCCCAATTAGCATGATTAAACTGAATTTTAATGTTTGATTTTTCATTATATCCCCCGCTTCATCATGCGTTCTGTAAATTTATTGTTCGGAATACCTGTATCAATTTGAACATCCGAAAATTCCATAATAGTAAATTGATTTCGCTGAACATTGTTCATTTTCACTTTTGTCAAAATGATAACATCGCCAAAAGATTTTTGTCCTTCTACAGTCAGGATTTTCAGCAATTCATCATCTTCATCATAAAACTCCTTCTTGAGTCCAATCCAAGAATCTTTTATGACCCAAGTCACGGTCCGTGAATACATATATTCTTCATCTTTCGGAACACTTTCAATCACGATAATTTCTTTTCCGTCAATCACTTCTTCTCGTAGAATTGTGTGATTATCATCGGAAGGATGTCGGTCGCCCAAATCATCATAAGTAAAATCGGAACCCATAAAATAATCGCCTTTACTATCGCTGGATATCCGTTTCACTTTTTTAAGTGCCGGCAAATAAATCCATTGGTCATCACTTTTGCCTTTTTCGTCATAAGACCAAGTCATAAAGGAAGTATTTTTCACATCGGCCGGAGATAGAAAAAACATAATTTTCTTTTCGCCACCTTTTACCGTTTTAACATACTGTTTGATTTTTCTTACCCGTTGATTTCCCCGAGAATTTTCAATGGTCATAATCAAATTGCCTGTCATATCATTTCCTGTTGGACGATTATACACATTTTGAATCACTTCAAGCCCCGTCAGATCCTGGGCATAAGTCAATCCTGAAAAAAGAATAATAGTTGTAAGTATTGATTTGAGTTTCATGTGTTGCTCCTTTTGTTATTTATTATTGCTTCGTTTGCAAAAAAGTTTTTTCTGCTCAATAATGAGCACCATTACCGTAATTGTTCCTACAAAACTGGTAAACATATTTAGCGAGACCAAAAAGCCCAATTCTCTGTTTGGGGGAAAGACCGAAAAGAGCATTACCATAAATCCGGCAATTACCACCATTGCATTAAAAACAATGGCACGACCACTATGATGCATGGTGCGTTGGATGGCCAATTCCATATCCTTGGTTTTTCGCGTATTCTCTCGATATCGATCAATAAAATGCACCGCATAATCGATGCCAATTCCAATAGAAATACTGGACATCAACGCCGTTGTTGTGCTCAATGGAATGCCTAAAAGCCCCATGACACCAAAACTGATAGCCGCAGTAATAATAATAGGAACCGTCCCCGTTAATCCAGCCACGACATTCTTAAACATAAAGCTCAATAATACAGCCACAATGACCAATGACATGAGCAAGCTGGCTATCTGACCTTTCAATATTAAATCGGTAAACACCAACGCTTTGTAACCGGAACCGGCAAAATTCATATCAATATTATGTTCCTTAAATTGATCTCGATAAGATTCAATTCTATCCATTGCCATATTGATACTTTTTGAATCATCACTTTTAAGCTGAAAGGTCACATTTAATTTTTGATAATCAAAATCTGTGACTTGCCATAGATTTTCCGGGTCGCCGGACATTTCATATAGAAGCAAATATTGGGCAATTAAATCGGATGTTTCCGGAATAATATTGTATGATTCATCATCAGCGTGCATCACTTTATTCATGCGTAATAAATAATCAGTTAGACCAAAAGATGATCCTACAATTTCGATTGATTCCACATCCGTTTGCATTTTATCCACGATTTCTAACATGGCTGGATTTTTAAATATGTCTTTTTCAGATGACTCTAAAACAAGATTTAATGTGGATGTTCCGCCAAAATTCTCGTTGATAAATTTATCCGTAAGCACAATATCACTATTCTTTTCAAACTTGTCTAAAAAGCTTGAATTGATCCAAACTTTGCTCGTCCCAAAAACTGAAATGGCAATAATCAGAGCCGTAAGCCCGAGAGTGGCCCATTTGTATTTAATCAGCCCTGAAGCAAACTTATGGGCAAAAATAGTGGCTTGTTTATCATCGGCACTATGAACCTTGATTTTTTTAATTTTGGGTAAACCTACAATCATCATTCCTGCAGGAATTAACACCAAAGAAAGCAACATGGCTGCTAAAACGCCGAAAGCAGTAAATACCCCAAAATATTTGATGGGATACACTTGAGATGTGAGCAATGAAATAAATCCCACCGCAGTCGTAACCGAAGTCATGACTACCGGTTTCCACATTTCTTGAACCATATTTCGGATGGTATCTATTTTTGATGCTGTGGGATTTTCCACTCTAAATAAATCTACATGACTAAATAAATGAATTCCATCTGCCACGCCAATAGCAATGAGCATCACAGGAATAGTTGTAAAAACGGCATAAATAGGAATGCCTACAACAGCTAACAATCCAAATGTCCAAATGGTGCTAAATAACACAACAAGCATGGTTAAAATGGTATTTTTTACGCTTCGAAGTAAAAAGAGTAGAATGAGAATAATGACGGTTAAAACGATGGGAACCATTCGTTTCATATCGGCGGGTCCTAATACAGCCATGGTGCCTTCTACGATGGGACGACCGGCCACATACACATTTTCCGGTCCTTCGTATGATTCAGCTAATGCTAATATTTCTTGATAAAATTCTTGAGTAAAAACATCATCATTAATGCGAGCAATAATCACCGAAACCGTTTCTTTTTCAGAAACGAGCCGTCCATAAACCATTTCATTGGAACGCACTTTTTCCTGAAGTATATCCAATTTTTCTTGCGTTTTTGGGACCCGTTTAAAGAATGCTTTCACATCCATTCCATCTTCAGTTCCTACAATATTATCAGCCGTATATAAAGAAGTAACATCTTGCTTCTCAATTTCATTCATCTTCTGTAAATCTTTGGTGAGCTTTTTAATTTTGGACAGAGTGCCTGTATTATAAATACCATCCACATTTTCTATGGCAATGATGATGCCGTCTTTTATATCAAACCATTCGGCGGCTTGATCGCTATAAATAAAAGCAGGATGGTCCTGGGGCATATATTTATCTAAATCTGTTTCCATTCGCGTATTGTCTTTCATTTCTAAAACGAAGAAACCTGTAATGCCGAAAAAGACAATTAGAGTCAGAATGGGTCGTTTTAATATTATTTCAAGTAATTTAAGCATGTTATTTCCTTTATTAGTTAATGTTCACTAACGTTATGAGTTAAAAAATTTTAGGTTTTTAGGACAGTCTCGATTGCATTTAGCATTTCATCCACATCTTTTTTCAGATCAAAATCAAAATTCATAATATGCCATTTGCTTACCAAGAAGCGAAAGCTTCCAATAACCATGAGCGATATTTGTTCTGCTTTAATGTCTATACGAACATCGCCTGCAGCTTGACCTTTTTCAATCATAGAAATCAATTTATTCTGATTCAATTTCATCATTAGTCGAATGGGTTTTACCAAAATACTGTTATTATTGAAAATTTCTTCTGAAAAAATAATGGCGGTTAATGATGGATTTTTAATAAATCGATTTGTATGACCTTGAATCATTTTTTTGATTTTATCAATTGTTGGATTATTCTCATCTATTTGGGAAAGTTCTGCATCCGTCGAAGATTTCATCGTAGAAATAATCGCAAGAATAATTTCATTCTTGTTCTCGAAATGGCGATAAATAGCCGGCTCGGTAATTCCAATTGCTTTAGATATATTCTTAATGGTTAATCCCTGAATACCCTTTTCCGCAATCAATTGGATTGATTCCTGAATAATCTGGTCCTGTCTCTCGGTGTATTCGTTCATTATTTTGATTTAGCGTTGTGTTTGTTAGTATT
>JACNLB010000155.1:0-3722 GCA_014381755.1 Fidelibacterota bacterium
GATCATTTTTAGGTTCACCAAACGATTGAGTAATGGGAATAATTCCCGCCCAAACATCCAGTGCATAATCTTCCGTTTCATCTTCGGGGAACTTTGAACTGATTTTAGCTGATGCGTCGTCGATAGGCATTTTCAAAACAGCTGTTTTCTTCAATTCAATTTCATTGGGTTGGCGAGCATCGTTCCAGCGCCCGGGAGCAATATGCTCTGTAATGGCTTCGAAAGCATCCATACGTTTCTTTTTATCAGTGATTATTTCTCCTTGACCAAACAGCACGACAGAACGATAATTCATTGAATGGTGGAAATGAGACCGTCCGATCACAAGTCCGTCTAACAATGTAATCGTGACACAAATATCGATTTGATTTGATGTATTGATCAAGCGACTGGCATTTGATCCGTGAAAAATCAGATCATTTCCCATTCGTGCATGAATAGTGGGAATAACCACTGGTTTATCATTGTGTATAATTCCAATATGACAAAACAATGCTTCATCGATAATCGCATGGATTGTTTCCTTGTTGTAATCAGCTTTTTTAGAAATTCGTTTTACTTTATTTCGGTTTGATATATTAAATGTATTCATATGAGTTTTAATTAGTTGTGAGAAAATTTATTTAATATCTAAATTTTTCCAGACTATATCAGCCGGGATTAACTCTTCTTTACCTTTTTTTAATTCTTTTAACCGTTTTTCAGCAATAATAATATCAAAATCATCTTCATTTAAATCAAATTTGAACTTCATATTGTATGATTTTTTGCGTTTTGATTTATTATTCATAGTAATTTTATCTTATTATTAATTCTTAAATCTATCTCTTCATAAACATATTTAAAAAGTGAATCTACTTAAATATATCTATTTTCAATCAATTTATTAACACCAGATTATTTCTTGTTTCCGTTTACATCATTCTAGACTCTAATTTCCAAGCCTTATGTCCGCCAAAAAATCCCAGCGTAAACGATTATTCCTGATTGATGGCTATGCCTTGCTGTTTCGGGCTCATTATGCCATGATACGCAATCCGCTCATAACCACGTCCGGCCAGCATACCAGCGCACTTTTCGGTTTCATCAATATGATCTTTCGACTCATTCGAAAAGAAAACCCCGATTATATTGCCACAGCGTTTGATCGCAAGGAAAAGACGTTTAGACACGAGCGATACCCTGAATACAAGGCTAATCGGGATGAAATGCCCCAGGAACTTCAAGATCAATTGGATCACTTGTGGAAACTGCTGGATGCGATGAAGTTACCCAATATCAGCAAAGCCGGATTTGAAGCAGATGATGTGATAGGCACATTGGCCAAAGAGGGGGAAGCAGAAGGATTGGATGTATATATTTTCAGCGGTGATAAAGATTTTGCTCAATTAATTACGGATCACATTTTTCTTTATACGCCAATAGTCCGGTCAACAGACATAAATATAATCGATCCTGAAGGCGTCCAGGAAAAATGGGGCGTTCCTCCCGATAAGATGATTGATTACCTAGGGCTTATGGGCGATGCTTCTGATAATATCCCCGGTGTAATGGGTGTGGGCAAGAAAACAGCAGCTAAATTGATACATGAATACGGATCATTGGAAAAATCACTGGAGAATGCTGAACATGTTTCAAATAAACGTGTGCGGGAAGGATTACTTAATGGCAAGGACAATGCCTATTTAAGTAAGGAATTGGTTACTATTATAACAGATATGGATCTGGATTGTAAAATATCGGAATTTGAACGTAAAGAATTTGATATTGATGCGTTGTCGGATCTGTTTGTTGAATTGGAATTCAATGCACTCATTAAACAATTAGAAGAATTTGGCGGTAGTCCCGTTGTAGCAGAATGTATAGTTGATAAAAATTATAATACAATTACTAACAGTAATAAGTTAAAGTCATACTTTAAGACACTGTCTAAAGAGAAATTCGTTTCTTTTGACCTTGAAACAGATTCCGTTTCTCCTATGCAAACGGCTTTGGTGGGAATGAGTTTTTCAACTGCAAAAGATGAAGGTGTTTATATACCAATCCAATATGGGAACAAGTCTAAAAACAACTTTGGTAGTGATGATCTCAAGATAGTTTTGGATCATGCAAAGCCAATACTCGAAAATCCCAAAATAAAGATTACAGGACAAAATATCAAGTTTGACGCATTGGTAATGAAAAATCATGGCGTAAATCTTGAAGGAATTGAATTTGATACCATGCTAGCCGCGCACCTCATCAAGCCGGAAGGCCGTTCATATAAAATGGACAATTTGAGCCTGGAATATCTCAATTATAGAATGATTCCCATTGAAGACTTAATCGGTAAAGGGAAGAACCAAATTCCCATGAGCGATGTGGATTTAGAACGAGCATCATTTTATGCAGCGGAAGATGCGGATATTGCGTTGCAGCTTACTGGAATCTTTCAGAAAAAACTCGACGATGAAAATCTGTCAGAATTCTATAATACGGTTGAATTGCCGTTGGTACCCGTGTTGGTTGATATGGAGTATGACGGAGTATATGTAGATGAAAAACAGCTATTAGACAAATCTGAAGAATTCGGAAAAAAACTGGATGGCTTATCAGCGGATATTCTAAAACAAGCCGGGACAGAGTTCAATATTAATTCCACCCAGCAATTGGCCAATATTTTATTTGATATTTTAGGATTGCCGCAGATCAAAAAGCGTTCCACGGCAGAAGATGTATTGGAAAGACTTCGGGACGAACATCCATTGCCGGGACTCATGCTACAATATCGGAAATTGAATAAATTGAAAAATACATATCTGGATTCCATTCCCCAGCATATACATCCGGAGACTAAACGCATTCATAGCTCATTCAATCAAACAATCGCTGCTACCGGACGACTTTCTTCCAGCAATCCCAATTTCCAAAATATTCCCATTCGCACAGAAGAAGGGCGGGAAATACGAAAGGCGTTTACAGTACAAGATAAAAATAGTATCATTTTTTCCGCTGATTATTCCCAGGTTGAGTTGCGCGTCATGGCACATTTAAGTGGAGACAAAGGATTGCAATCTGCATTTGCCAACGGAGAGGATATTCACGCTCGCACCGCCAGCGATATTTATGGTGTTCCAATTGATGATGTTTTGCCGGAAATGCGACGTGTCGCCAAGATTGTGAATTTTGGCATTATGTATGGTGCAGGACCATTTCGCATGAGCCAGGAATTGGGAATCCCCAGGGCTGAATCTCAAATAATCATCGATCGTTATTTCGAACGCTTTGCCGGAATTCGTGATTATATTGATTCAACGGTCAGCAAAGCTGAAAATGACAAATTTGTGGAAACAATGCTGGGTCGGCGCAGGCCGGTGTGGAATATCAATAGCGACAATCATATGCATCGGGAAGCGGCAAAGCGAATGGCAATAAATATGCCCATTCAAGGGACGGCTGCGGAAATGATTAAATTGGCCATGATTCGCATTCACGAACGTATGAAAAATGAAAAAATGAAATCAAAGCTGGTTTTACAAATCCATGATGAATTATTATTTGAAGCGTCAAAAGATGAATTGGATGATTTACAAGCAATGGTGGTAGAAGAAATGGAAGGAGCGCTCAAACTGGATGTGCCCGTGATTGTTGATTCCGGTGTTGGCGAATCGTGGTTTGAAGCTCATTAATGATGGAAAATGTGAGATGGAAGATGGGAAATGTGAGATGGAAGATGGGAAATG
>JACNLB010000155.1:3751-6652 GCA_014381755.1 Fidelibacterota bacterium
AAATGTGAGATGGAAGATGGGAAATGTGAGATGGAAGATGGGAAATGGAATATAGAATTATAATTTTTGTAAAAATCTATGTGAACTCTGTGGCATAAAATATGGAAGCAAGTATAACACTCAAAAAAGTCGGTAAACTGGTTGGGGATAAAACTATCCTTGCCGGTTTGACTTTCGGCATTGAAAAGGGATCAATTGTTGCGTTGGTGGGAGATAATGATGCGGGAAAATCAACCATGCTTCGTTTAATAGCCGGTTTGGAAAATCCCAATTATGGCGCTGTGTTTCTGCACGGACTCGATACGGAAAAACGACGTATTGAAACACGCCAAACGGTGGCATTTCTTCCCCATGATATCGATCTGGATCCCTGGCTCACTTTAGAGCAGAATATCCAATTTGACGCAAGATTATACGGCGAGCATCAAGACAGGATTGAATCTCGAATAAATGAATATAGCCATGCTTTAGACATGGGAGATTTCCTGTATTCAATGGCAGGTCGAGTCCCACAAGGAATACAGAAAAAAGCAATGATAATCAGAGCTCTCGCACATGATCCCACAATTTTGATCATGGATGAACCAACTGCCTTTATGGATGCGGAATCGAGACGACTGACATGGGACCTTATGCGCAAACTCCGAGGTGATAAAACGATTGTTTATTCAAGTCAATTTTTACCGGAAATCGAAGCGGCCAACGATAGAATTATGGTCATTCATAATGGTAGTGTTCTCTTGGATGGCAGTTTAGATAAATTATTGGAAAGTACGCTCGAATATCATCAGTTTGCGATTGAGTTCGAAGAATTATCTGATGAATTGTTTAATTCATTGTGTGGAGTAACCACTGTTGTCAATCCGACTAAAGTAGGAAATACATTTCATTTCTATGGACGATCACGAAAAGTATTTTTTGAAGTATTGAATGCCTGTTCCGGCGTATTAATGAAAGATCTATCCATAGAAAAATTATCCCTGCAAGATCTGTTGGATTCAGCATTTGCTCAAAAGGGAATGGACGGATGAGTGCCTTTATCATTCGTAGATGGTGGCTGTTTCGCAATCGCCTTATGTCGTCGGTAGCACTAGCGTTTATCGTTCCGTTTATTTTATCAATCGTAACCGTATTTGGTACAAAAAATATTATTGTACGCAGCATTAACGGTCAGCCTTACGAAGTGTGGGTTCTTCCGGGATTAATGATGTTTATGGCAGCTGTATTAATTACACCCTTGATCTATAGAGATTTCTTTGATTTGCGTATTCACAACAAAGCATTGGTTCCCATGACGTTAGCTCCTATTAAAAAGTCAACCATCATATTGGGTATATTATTCAGTGCTCTTTTGGAAGTGATTGTTATAATAGTAATTGGATTAGGAATTTACAGTATTCTTTTTCCTCAAGCAGTTGCGATAGGTCATGTGGGATATATTATTTTGTATTCCATCATCTTTGCTCTTCTCTACGGGAATATCATTATTTTATTATCGTTGTTAACTGAACGTATTTCAGTATTTATGTCAGCACTTTTAACCACTTTGATTTCCATAATGTTTGTGTGTGGATTATTTATCGAATTCGAATTTTTCCCATTAACAATGAGTACTATTTTTCAATATTTCCCTTTGAGTATGGTCAGCATTGCATGTCGCTCAATTCTTTTTATCCACACATTCGATACGCTCAACACAGTAATGCCCATCACAATTACACTATTATTAATTGTACTCAATAGTTTTTTATTGAAACGGAAAATGAAACAATGATCGCTTATTTGAGCGGCGCCATGGAACAAGCCGCCGATGAAGGTGCCCTTTGGAGGGAAGAGATGACCAGATGGCTTAAAACGGAGTTAAATCACGATGTCATCGATCCGGTCGTATCATCACTGTCATTGGTTGAAAAACATGAAGCTCAAGATTATCGTGACTGGAAATTTTCTGACCCAGAGCGTTTCATGGAATTTGTTCGCAAGGCGATTGATTTGGATCTGGACAATGTAATCAATAAGTGTGATTATATAATTTGTTTATGGGATTATGATGTTATGAAGGGTGGAGGTACCCACGGAGAAGTCACAATGGCATATTATAAAAATGTACCCGTGTATCTTGTAAATCAAGTTCCCATTGAAGATTTAAGTGGATGGATTATGTCCTGTTCAACTCAAATATTTAACGATTTTTCTGAACTGAAATCATATTTAATAGAAACTTATAATTATTCATAATGTTTGTTTATTCATGGTAGGCCCCAAAGCATATATACATCTGGATCGATTGATTCATAATTACCGCGTAATTCAGGATCGAATTGGTGGTAGTCCGATAATGTGTGTCGTAAAAGCAAATGGCTATGGCCATGGATCAGTTGAATGTTCGAATGCCCTAGTGAAAGAGGGGTGCGCATTTTTGGCAGTGTTTACTTTTGACGAAGCCATGAAACTTCGTAATGCCGAAATTACGACTGAAATTATGATATTTTCTCGAATGCAAAAAGAGTTCCTATCAGACGCTGTTGAAAACAATATTACGTTGAATTTATCCGGAGTTAACGATATTGCAATGCTGGAACAATTTGAAAAAAAATCAGGTATATGTCCTAAATTTCATTTAAAAGTGGATACTGGAATGAATCGACTAGGCGTTCCCTTTGATAAAGCAGACGATTTGTTGAGAAAAATAAGTGCTAATCCAAAATTACTATGCGAAGGTGTATACAGTCATTATGCCACTGCAGATGAGGGTGACTTATCTTACGCCGAATGGCAATTGGAGCAATTTAAACTGGTACTTTCATTGGCTGATGAAATTGGACTCAAATTCAAATATCGACATTTCTCAAATAGCGGAACAGTTATTAATATGACAGAATCCAATTTTGATATTGTTCG
>JACNLB010000098.1:0-2423 GCA_014381755.1 Fidelibacterota bacterium
ACGCCACTTAATAAAAGTAAATTGAACGAACCTTCAATCCCAAACTTATGAGTTTCTCCATCATCTTCTATTGCTTTCTCCTGGTTGAATAAATAACTATCAATAATAAAATAAATAATTGAAAGACTGACAACCATAAACAACATCGGTTTTAACATTGCGGATGTGGTCCAGAAAAAACTGACACCTTTCAGAAACCCAAGAAAAAGGGGCGGATCACCTAAGGGAGTTAATGATCCTCCAATATTAGCAACCAGAAAAATAAAAAAAACAATCGTATGCACTTTGTATTGTCGTTTTGCATTGGCGCGAATGAGTGGTCTGATCAACAACATGGCAGCACCGGTTGTTCCCATCCAACTGGCAAAAAATGTACCGACTAAAATAATTGCTAAATTTGTAACCGGTTTACCAACGAGAGAGCCTGTTAAACGCACACCTCCTGAAATTGTGAATAACGCCAACAAAAGAATAATGAACGGAAAATATTCCAATATTGAAACATGGACTAATTCATAAAGTGTAATGGATAACCCTTTATTTACAAGAAATGGAACGATAAATAATGCTCCCCAAAAAAAGGAAATTTTGCCAAAATTGTGGTGCCAAACTTCAGGAGCAATTAAAGGAAATAATGCAATTGAGAGTAAAATTCCTGCAAAGGGAATGACCCAAAATATTGAGAGAGTACTGCCATCCAAATGGGGTGCTGCATGATGCCCCTGACTTGAAGCAAAAGCAGTTGTTAAAAAACCAATAAAGAAAATCAGTATTTTAATATTTTGATGCGGTTGTGAATTCATGAATTATATATTTTCAAATTCAGTGTCATGTCTAAAATAATAAGCGTGAGTTTAATATGTATTCTATATTTATTAAACCTAAATTGAGAGATTCTTTCTTGAGTTCGGATAATAAGCACCAAACCGATTAGTTAAAAAAAATAAAGTGAAAATCTTTTCAAATCATAATAATGGAAAACCCAATTTTTTGAACTGATTAATATTTGGTATATCTTTATTTTTACACCATCATAAACCCCTCCTCATATGAGGAGGGGACTCTCAACTCGGCAATAAATTTATTAACATTGATAGGAGTGGTGGACGAAATGTAAATCCCACATGTTTTAGAGAAATAAATAAGTATTTTATATTGCAATCGCTCAATATAGGTTGAAGTAAAAACAGATGGTTTGGAACCCAATAGATAAAATAGCGTAATTTTAAATATGGAAATCATATTAGGAATAGTCGTTATCGCAGTTGCGTTGCTTGCCATGTCAGTTGGAATCATTTTCAACAATAAGCCGCTTCGAGGATCCTGCGGCGGACAGAGCGGAAAAGTTATCATTGATGGAGTTGAAGTAACCTGTCCGACCTGTGGAGGTGACACAGAAAAATGCGATCAAAATCAGATCACGGAAGAGAATTAACAGACTTAAATCCTGAACTGTAGACTTTTTCCAGTTCCATATTTTCATTTCGTTTAACGACCATCCCTTCAACCTCATCCAATTTTTCAATTAACGCTAATCCATTTTCTAGGCCCAAAACCATTAGGGCAGTGGCTAATGCATCCGCATCCATGCAATTTTCAGCAATGACTGTTGCCGCCGCAATTTCAGAGACAGGACGCCCTGTACGAGGATCAACTATATGTGTTACATTTCCGGATGGTGTGGAATAATAATTACGATAATCGCCTGAACTGGCCATGGCTCTATTTTTCAAGGATACAATATGCATAAAATCAGTGTCTTTCCTATTCGGAGATTCGATACCGATCCGCCATATTTCTCCTTTTACATTTACGCCCTTGCAAAAAACTTCTCCTCCGATTTCGACCATGTAGTTATTGAATCCATTATAATCTAAAAATGCAGATAATTCATCTACTCCAAACCCTTTTGCAATCGCATTCACATCAAGCTGCACATTAGAATTATTTTTCTGCAGGGCTGATAGATGCAGCGTCAGTTGATCATAACCGGAATAATTTAAAGCAGTCAATACTTCATTTTCAGAAGGGAGGGATTGCTCACTTCCGGGACCAAATCCCCAAATTGAGACCAAAGGTAAAATGGTTATATCGAACGCTCCATGTGTTTTTTCCGTCCAAAATAATGCACGTTCTACAACTCGATAAAATTCAGATGAAAGTTGAAATGGGTCCCTTCCGGTATATTGGTTAAAGCGATTTATTTCACTATTTTTTATATACGTGGACATTTGATTATTGATTTCCACAAGGATTGAATCGATTTGAAAGGTTATATTTTCAACATCAATCTTGGATTCTTGGGTAATAATTTTAATCGTATAGGACGTACCCATTGTTAATCCCTCAATTACAACTTCCTTTGGCTTTTGGGTACACGAATTGAATCCTATAATGATAAAAAAGCCCAACAACAGTCGGGC
>JACNLB010000098.1:2624-5008 GCA_014381755.1 Fidelibacterota bacterium
TCATATGCTATCATTTCTTCTTCTACACCCAGATCATACAACATATTTTCAACAGCCGCTATCATAGGCGGAGGACCGCACATGTAAAATTCTATTTCAGTTGGATCCTCATGATCTTCTAAATAATTATCATGAAGGACTTGATGAATAAATCCTGTTGGTCCATCCCAATTATCTTCTGGAAGAGGTTCTGATAATGCTACATTATAATTAAAGTTGGGGAATCTTTCTTGAATTTGTTTGAAATCGTCATCATAAAACATTTCCCGTAAACTTCTGGCTCCATACCAGAATGAAACGTTCCTGCCTGTTTTTAACGTTTGAAAAAGATGAAATAAATGGGATCGCATGGGCGCCATCCCTGCGCCTCCTCCGATATACACCATTTCACGATCTGTGTCTTTAATAAAAAATTCTCCATAAGGCCCTGAAATCGTAACCTTATCTCCCTCCTTCAAATTAAAAATATAAGATGATGCTAAACCCGGTGGTACATCATTCCAAAGTTTAGGCGGCGGAGTCGCGATACGAACATTCAGCATGACCCTGTTTCCTTCTGCCGGATGGTTTGCCATGGAATATGCGCGGAAAATATCATCATCATTATTAGCAACTAAATCCCAAATCTTATATTTATCCCAATCCGGTTGATATTCATTTTCAACATCAAAATCTTTAAATGACAAATTTCTATATTCAGGTATATCAATTTGAATATACCCTCCAGCCTGAAAATTCAAATGCTCACCCTCGGGCAATTCCATTATCAATTCTTTGATAAATGTTGCAACATTATTATTTGATTTTACCGTGCATTCCCATTTTTGGATATTAAAAATATCTTCGGGAATATGCAGATTCATATTTTCTTTTACTTTTACCTGACAGGCCAAACGCCAATTATCCTTTGCATCGTTTCTACTAATGTGCCCTGTTTCTGTAGGTAAAATTGAACCACCACCATCCAAGACTTGACATCTGCACATTGCACATGTTCCTCCCCCGCCGCAGGCAGATGGAAGAAATACATTTTCTGTCGCTAAAGCAGTTAATAATGTGGACCCCGGCGTTGTTATAATATCATTTTCAGGATCATCATTGATATGAAGCGTTACATCTCCTTGAGGCAGCAATTTCGCTTGTGCCAAGTTTAACAAGAGCACCAAGAGCAAAATGACGCCTGTAAAAACAATAATTCCGGAAAGTGTTGTTTCCAATATCACAGGTCAATTCCTGAAAAAGCCATGAATGCCATGGAAAGTAATCCGGTTAATAACATGGTTATACCCAAACCGCGCAATTTTGGAGGCACATTTGAATAGCGTAAGCGGTGACGAATCGCAGCCATGGATGCGATAGCCAAAAACCACCCAAGCCCAGATCCAAAACCAAAAATCGTTGATTCCATTATTGTATATTTTCGTTCAACGAGAAATAATGACCCACCGAGTATTGCACAATTAACAGCAATCAACGGCAGGAAAATTCCAAGGTTGTGATAAAGGGTGGGTGAAAATTTATCCATGATCATTTCCACAAGTTGAACCATAGCAGCAATAACGGCGATGAAAACAATAAAATTCAAATAGCTTAAATCCACATTGGGTAAACCAATCCATGCCAATGCACCATTCTCAAGAAAATAATGATGAATAGCCCAATTTGCAGGAGCTGTAATCGTTAATACAAATGTGACCGCCATACCTAAACCGATGGACGTTTGTACTTTATTCGAAATAGCGAGGAATGAACACATACCCAGAAAGTATGCTAAAAGAATATTTTCAACGAAAATGGCTTTTGTAGCGAGGCTTAAATAATGTTCTAACATATTAATTTTCCTCTATATCATAAACGGTGCGCTGGATCCAAATAATCAAACCCAAAATTATAAATGCCCCGGGAGAAAGCACCATTAAACCATTGTTAACGTAACCGGAATCATACAATGCGGACGGAATTATTTGGAATCCGTACAAGGTTCCGCTTCCCAATATTTCCCTGAAGACAGAAACAGCAATTAAAATGATTCCATACCCCAATCCATTTCCTAATCCATCTAAAAACGATTTGCCTGGTTTGTTTTGCATAGCGAAGGCTTCCGCCCTGCCCATAACAATACAATTGGTAATGATAAGCCCCACAAATACAGATAACTGCTTACTCATTTCGTACATATAAGCTCTCAAAACTTGATCCGTCAAAATGACCAAAGAGGCAATGATGGCAAGCTGAACTATAATTCGTACACGGGACGGTATAAAATTTCTCAACAAGGAAATAAGTGTGTTTGACATACTCAAAACAAACACGACTGCTAATGTCATTATAATAGCCGTATCGACTTTAACCGTCACAGCCAATGCAGAACAAATTCCCAACAC
>JACNLB010000098.1:5360-20285 GCA_014381755.1 Fidelibacterota bacterium
GTAAACCATTCTTTTTCTACTTCACCGCCTAAACCGGGTGTTTCACCATGTTTATAAAATGTGATTCCCTTAACGGTTATTCCATCCGCTTCTAAAGCAAAATATCCGTAAAGTGTTGACCACAATCCTTTTCCGGAAATAGGAACAGCATAGCCTTCAACTTCTTTCCCCTTCCTTTTTTTACAAAAAACCGGAGATAAATCTTCCTGGGTTAATGGATCAATATCTTCGACCTTCATTCCAACCACTTTTTCCCCGGTTCCATCCACCACATAACTGATTATATTTTTATTAAACATTTCTTGAATTATTTCTGTTGTCCACGGCTCCTCTTGAGTTTCCGGAAAATCCAAAGAGCGCAGAATATTTATCTTTATATCAATGGCAACATTTAATTCTTGTCTCTCCTTCAACGATGTTGCAGCAATGGATAAGAGAAAGCCCAATATGATTGTAACAATTCCTGTGAAGACTAACGTATATGAATTACTCTGCCGCATATCGTGCCATTCTACGTTTAATATTGCTTTGGACAACATAATAATCAATGAGTGGAGCGAATGCATTCATCAATAGAATGGCTAACATCGTTCCTTCCGGATATGCAGGATTGATTGAACGGATAATAACCGTAAGCGCACCAAATAATATTCCAAAGATCCATCGACCTTTATCTGTGTGGGCACCGGTGACCGGTTCAGTCGCCATAAAAGCCAATCCAAATAAAAATCCACCCATGACTAAATGATAATGAGGCGGCAAAGTGAGCATGGTATTGGATGATAACGGCGCCATTATATTTGTCAGCGATGCTGTGCCGACCAATCCAATCAATGCACCTACAATCACACGCCAATTGGCAATTTTTGTCATTACCAAAAATAGTAAACCAATCATAATCAGGAATTTATTTGTTTCGCCTATGGAGCCGGGGATATATCCCCAAAACATATTGCTCCAGGAATAATCGAATTGAGTGATTTTCGATAATAGATCAACTGCATTCCCATTTTCCACGGCAGCGGGAACAGCAAGGGCAGTTGCACCGGAAACACCATCTACTTTTAACCACACTTTATCGCCGGAAATCTGGCTGGGATACGCAAAAAAGATAAATGCGCGCGCAACCAGTGCGGGATTAAAAATATTCATACCCACGCCACCAAAAATTTCTTTGCCGATCACCACTCCAAAGGTTGTAGCTGCAGCAACCTGCCACAAGGGAATCGTTGGAGGCATTAAAAGTGGTATTAGTGCACAGGTGACAAGAAATCCTTCACTGATTGGGTGCTTTCGAATTACAGCAAACAGGACTTCCCAAAATGCGCCCGTGGCAAATGCTGTAATTAGAATGGGTAATATGACTCCAAAACCAAACCAGAAATTTTCCCATCCTGATCTTTCAATTCCTGAAAACTGGGATGATTGATACCCGATATTGATTGCTCCAAAGATATAGCAAGGCAATAGAGCAACCACAACCAGGATCATTATTCGCTTATTATCCAAACTATCTCGAATATGTGGGGCCGATTCTGTTTTTTCATCTGTTGAAAAGAGAATCGTATCTGCTGCATTATATACTGCATGGAATTTTTCCAACGGTCCGCCCTTTGTAAATTTGGGCTCTAAATTATCTAATATTTTGCGCAGGAATTTCATTGTTATTCTTCTTTCTCCAAAACATCTAAACCCTGGCGAATAACACTCCCTACATCAATTTTACTCGGACAAGCAAATGAGCATAATGCAAAATCTTCTTCGTCACATTCAATCAATCCTAATTGCTCCATTTCCTCAACATCGTTGGCTAGAATTGCCCTGTAAAGTTGATTCGGTAAAATATCCATGGGTAAAACATTTTCCCATGAATTAATGGGCATCATGGCTCGTTCTTCTCCATTTAACAACGTTGAAAATGGAAACGAATTCGCTCCAAATGAAAAATAAGTATTGGTTAAAGAATAGTGACTTTTCCCTGATCCGGGATGTAACATTCCGAGAAAAGGACGTTTATCTGAATGAGGGATAACAGAAACTGTACTCTCATAAAAGTGAACAAAATCATTTTTGTCACTGGTTTTTCCCGTGAGCACATCACCTGAAATCATTCGCTGTGGTCCATCTTGCAATCGGTCTACAGTTAATGTTTCCATGGAAGCACCTAATCGTGATTTCAGATGGGTAGGATTTTTTACACCGGATCCTCCAACTGCAATAATCAAACTTGGATCAAACACTCCTTTAAGAAAAAGGCGTCCAATTGTGACAACATGTTGAGCATCGACTGTCCAAACCACTTTACCCGGTTTTAATGGATCAATGTGGTGAATCTGAATACCCACATTTCCTGCCGGATGTGGACCGCTGATCATATGCGTTTCAGCATCTTTAAGGTCCATAAATGTACTTGAGGTACACGTTTCATCGACGATAACATTCACGTTTCCATCTGTTAATTTCGATAATGCTGTAATTCCAGCCTGAAATGATGAACTCCTATTGCGCAAGGCAACATCCAAATCCACTGTTAACGGCGCTGAATTGTAACAGGAAATAAAGATTGAATTAGGTGTGTCTTCCGGATTTGCAATTTTATTATAGGGTCGCTGGCGTATCATAGGCCAAATTCCTGCAGCGAGTAAATGATCTGTTACTTGAGTTTTTGACAGGCCTGAAATTTCGTTATGATCAAACGCAGTATATTCAACAGCCTCTTCATATTTATCCAATTCAATGATTATTTTTTCAATGACTCTCCGGTATCCATAATGAATTGCAGATATTTTTCCCCCGCCAATTGATGCCCATTTTACATCGGGCATGCATTTGTCAAAAAATATAGGCGATCCTATTTTAACACTGTCACCTTCTTTAACAAGCAGTTTCGGTTTTATATATCGAAATTCCTCAGGCTGATACGCAACGAAAGTAGGATGACCGGCACTTTCAATATTTTTAGCCGGTTCACCGGACATGTGTATATCGTGACCTTTTTTAATTGTTATTCGTGACATATCAAATAACGACCATCAATTAATTATATAACCTGTGTAAAAAAGACCAGTGATTTGGAAACCCAATTTGCGATGGGCGTCCAATAAACGCCAAAGACAACTGACGGAATTGCCAATGCCAAAAAAATCAGTATAACAGGAATGGGTGGAATTAAAACAGTTTCACTGGTTTCGCCTTCAAAAAACATGACCTTCACTACCCGCATATAATAATACAATGAAATAACACTGTTGAGGGCACCAATTATCGCCAGCCAATACATCTGTGGACCGGCATTTATGATTGCGGCAAATAAATAAAATTTGCCGATAAACCCAGCTGTGGGTGGAATGCCTGTCAATGACAGCATAAATATTGTCATCACAATTCCAACGATGGGCATCTTCCAGCCTAATCCACGGAAATCGTCAAACGATTCACCGCCCCCTTGGGATTTCACATATATTACAACAAAGAATGCACCCAGGTTCATGAACATATACATGACAAGGTATATCATGACAGCATACACACCTTGAGAAGATAACGTCGGTAAAACCATGAGCATATATCCGGCGTGTGCAATACTGGAATACGCCAGCATCCGTTTAATATTGTTCTGCTGCATGGCAACCAAATTCCCAAGAGTCATTGTTACAACAGCCAATGCAGCTAAAAGTTGGGGCCATGGTAATTCTGTATACGTCGTTAAGGATGGATCCATAAAGGATCCGCCATCACCAAAAACTTGATTGAAAAAACGAATGATCAGTGCAAACCCCGCTGCCTTTGGCGCTACGGACAAATAAGCAGTAATAGATGTCGGTGATCCTTCGTATACATCCGGTGTCCAAAAATGAAATGGTACAGCAGAAATCTTATATCCAAAACCAGCAAGGATAAATACAGTTGCCAGCGTAAATGCAAAATTGGCGCTTCCTTCCAGGTTCCACATGGCTTCCTGAATGGCAAAAAATTTAGTTGATCCGGCTAATCCAAAAACAATGCTTAATCCAAAAAGCATAATCCCGGAAGAAAACGCACCATAAATTACATATTTAAGAGCTGCTTCATTGGAGCGTAAGTCACCTCGTAAATATCCCGCAAGAATGAAGGATGAAATGGATACAATTTCGATGGCAAGATACACCATAATCAGATCAATGGCCGAAACCATGAGAAACATTCCAAAGACCATAATGGCTAAAAGTGCATAGTATTCCCCGGTACGATAGTTGGTCAATTCACTTGTTCGCTGGGAAATAAAAATGACAAGAACCGTGGCAATAATAATCAATGTTTTGAAGAAAGTTGCAAAAGGATCAAACGCCAGATTTTCCATGAAAAGTGTCGTAACAATTGTACTATCCTGTACTCTGATAGCGACATAAGTAAGAAGTAATCCGCCTAAGACCCACACTGCAGTTCGACCGGATTCTTTTGGGGAATAAAACAGGTCTGCAATTATGGTGACCAAAACTGTTATAGTAAGAATCAGTTCCGGCCAATACAGGCTTAAACTCTGAAGATTATTCATTTGAGTTTAAAATACTCCTGCAATTCCACCCATATTGGCAACAGTATCAATTATAACATTCATTGTACTGCTGATCAAATCGAGAAAGGGTCGTGGATAAATTCCAAAAAATACGGTTATGACTAATAAAGGTACGACTGTAAACAGCTCCATTTTATTAATCTCAGGCAAATTTTTATACTTGTCATTTAATTCTCCCATGAACATGCGCTGAAAGGCCCAGAGGAAATATGCGGCGTTTAATAGAATTCCCAGCGTTGATGCAATAACGATTGCTTTAAAAACCGGAAAAGCGCCGATAAAACACATGGCTTCACTGATAAAACCGGATAATCCGGGTAAACCGAGACCGGCAAAAAAGGCAACAGCAACAATTCCCGAATAAATGGGCATGGATGTAGCTAATCCTCCAAAACCTTCAATATCCCTGTGGTGAGCTCGATCGTAAATAACGCCCACAAGGATAAATAACATGGCTGATATTGTACCATGATTAAACATCTGGAAGACTGCTCCACCCAATCCAGCTTGTGCGGCCAGAAGGTTATTTCCGTTCGCTTCGCCCGCAGCAATCACGGCGGCCATTCCAATGAGTAAATATCCCATATGATTCACACTGGAGTAAGCTACCAGCTTTTTCAAGTCTTTCTGGGCAAGAGCACACATGGCACCCCAAATAACATTGATGAGCCCCAGCAACGCCAATGCTCCGGCAAACCACCAAACAGCAACAGGCAGCATGGTGTAATTAATTCGTAATATTCCGTATACACCGAGTTTTAGGAGGATTCCAGCCAGTATAACAGAAATAGCAGTAGGTGCTTCTACATGGGCCAAAGGCAGCCATGTATGGAATGGAAAAACCGGGACTTTAATAGCAAATCCGATAAACAGCATGACCCAAATAACTTTTATAGCACTCATGCCCCAAAACATAACACCATCAAGCGCTGTCGGCGCAGTCTGCATAAGCAGCAGCATATCGAATGTTCTTCCGCAAGTAAAATACAATGCCAAGATAGCAATGAGCATTAAAACAGAACCAAATAATGTATAGAGGAAAAACTTTATGGCAGCATATTCGCGCTGGGGACCGCCCCACATTCCAATAAGGAAATACATAGGCAGAAGCATGACTTCCCAAAATACGTAAAAGAGGAAAAAATCCAGTGAAAGGAACACACCCATAACGCCCGTATTTAAAAGCAAATAAAGAGCAAAATAGCCTTTTTGAGCTCGGTCAATGTTCCAACTGACGAATGTCCCGAGAAAGAATAATAATCCCGTCAAAATAACCATGGGCAGGCTTAAACCGTCCACACCTAAAATATAGGTAATGTTGAACGATGGTATCCATTCCGCCCGTTCCATATACTGGAATCCGCCATTAGATAAATCAAATCGCGTCCACAGTCCAATTGTAGCTAAAAATTGAATACCCGTTGCAACAGCGGTAACCATTTTTATTGCCTGTACCTTTTCCCTTGGGATTAAGGCGATTGCTCCCATCCCAATGACAGGAATCCAGATGATCCAACTTAGAATGCTTGTATCCATTCCTTTTCCTCTAACCTTTCAAATTTTAAAATGATTGTATCAAAACAATAACCACCACGCCCAGAAGTGCAAAAAGCATATACGTCTGTAAGCGGCCTGTTTGTAAGAATTTCAAGACTCCACCGGCTTGGCGTGCGCTGCGGCCGATACCATCCACGATTGTCTGGTCTAATCCATCATAATCCATTCTACCGGTAAAGAATGAGATTATTTTTCCGACTCTGCCAAATCCATTGATGAAATATTTATCGTATAAATCCCAATCAATATGAGCCACAAGAGCGGAAAGCTTCAAAAATGGTTGATAAATAAACCGGTTATAGTTTTCATCGAAAAAATATTTATTGAATGATAATGCATACATGGGTTTAAGTTTTCCCGCCCATTCATCTGCTGATAGTTTTTTCTTAAAATAAAATGTCCATGATAAAAATATTCCCACGGCTGCAACAAAAAGTGATAAAGCCATGGCTGTATAATGAGCATGATGAATTCCTTCCGCGATATGATGTGCGGATGGATTACCCGGTACAGCTGCATCTGAAGCAACAATAAGTTCTGAAAACCAACCATGATCAGAAAAGGGATTGAAATATGGAAGTGTATAAAAAATGAAAATGCTCAATGAACTCAATACAATCAGGGGGAAAGTCATTTCTTTAGGAGATTCATGAATATCGTCATAGAGTTCTTCCATTTGCGGTTTTCCATGGAAGGTCATAAAAATCAAACGGAACATATAAAATGCTGTAATGGCCGCTGCGCCAAAACCAAAAACGGGTAAAAGGAAATGACCTGGATGATGGGAAGCAAAAGAAAGGGTTCCTGCAAGTATGGCATCTTTGGATAAAAATCCGGAAAATAATGGTACACCGGAAATAGCCAATGTACTGATTAGCATGGCCCAATATGTTATGGGCATTTTATCTTTGAAACCGCCCATATTGCGCATGTCTTGAGGATCGGCTTCATGGTCATGTTTTTTATGCAATGCATGATGCATGGCATGGATCACGGAACCGGAACCATAAAATAAACACGCCTTAAACATGGCATGCGTTACTAAATGGAAAAATCCCGCAATATATGCTCCCGTGCCTACAGATAGAATCATATATCCCAATTGACTGACGGTTGAATAAGCCAATACTTTTTTAATATCATTTTGGGTGATGGCAATTGTTGCGGCAAATAAAGCGGTAAAGCCACCCACATATGCAATGACAAGTAAAGCATCTGGCGTAAACAACGGAAATAAGCGTACGCATAAATACACTCCGGCGGCAACCATGGTGGCTGCATGCATCAAAGCAGAAACAGGTGTTGGACCTTCCATGGCATCGGGCAGCCAAATATGTAACGGAAACTGGGAGGATTTACCCATAGCGCCCAAAAACAAACCGACACCGGCAAATGTTAAAATACTCCCACCCATTTTTCCGGCAGAAATGCCCTCAAATATTTCTGAAAATACAAATGTACCTAAGGTTGAAAAAATGAGCATTATACCTATAAAAAAGCCAATATCGCCGACGCGGTTAACGAGGAATGCTTTTTTGGCAGCGTCGGCGGCGGAATCTTTTTCAAACCAGTGACCAATTAATAAATAAGAACTCACGCCCACCAATTCCCAGAACATATACATGGAGATCAAATTATTGGCCAGGACGATGCCGTTCATGCTGAATGTAAACAAGCCCAAATAAGCGTAATAACGGGAATAGCGGATATCACCTTCCAAATATTTGATTGAAAAAATGTGTGTCATGGTGGAAATAAGCGCCACCACCAGAAGCATGGTGATGGTAATATTATCCACGAGGAAGCCCAACTCAATGTGAAAGGCTCCCATATCCAGCCATGTGAAGGATGCTTCCTGGGCAAAGTGCGGTTCATGGCCAATTAACATAGACGTAAACATAGCTATTGATAAAATGAGAGTTGTAACCACAGCGCCAATAGCAACCCAATCACCTTGACGAGGTAATCGCTTCCCAATAAAAATTTGAATTAGAAATGCTACAAGCGGCAGAAATAAAATCAGCAGGGAATAGTCCATAATCATATTACCTGTCATTGCCGCAACTCCTGAACATCGTCCACGTTGATCGTTTTGAAATTATTATACATATTGATAATGATTGCTAAAGCCACTGCTGCTTCTGCTGCAGCCATAATAATGACGAACAACGCAAAAATATGGCCGGACATATTCATACCACCAAATTTTGCAAAGGCTATGAAATTTAAATTAGCTGCATTTAAAATAAGCTCGATACCCATCAAAACAGCCACACCATTACGACGGGTGATGACACCAAAAAGTCCCAATGAAAAAAGGATGGCTGCAATAAATAAATATGTATTTAAACTATCCACTATTCATTTCTCCGGGACAGCATGGCGGCGCCCATCAAAGCAGCCAATAATAAGAGCGATGCCACTTCGAAAGGCAGTAAATAATCCATCATCAGTAATGTGCCGATGGTAGCAGTCGTTTGAACCGGCTCAACAAATTCTGTTTGAAGCCAAGGTGTGTTGAAAATCATAATTCCTAAAACGGACAGAATTCCCAATACAACCAATCCACCCATACTTTTTTGTACACTCGTATGGGAAATATTTACCGATGTAATGCGATTAGTGAGCATAATACCAAAAATGATCAGTACCAGAATACCGCCGACATAAATAATCACCTGAACACCCGCTAAAAAATCAGCCCAGAGGAATACATATAGCCCGGCGACACCAAAAAATGTAAATAACAAAGCAATAGCTGAATATACCAGATTTCGGTTCAGGACCACAATGGCGGCTGAAACGAGTGTAAGCAAAACAATCATCCAAAATGCTAAATCAGCCATTATACTTCAGCCTTTTCTTTTTGTGGTAAATATTTAGATAGTTTTTCCTCTTCTACATCTTTGGCGAATTTGTAAATAAGGTCATTGCGATCGTATTGGGAAAATTCATAATCAATGGGATGTTTGTGAGAATTGGGTCCGCCGGTCATAAAGATACATTCTTCAGGACAAGGATAGGTGCAAAGATTGCAGTAGCAGCATTCCGTCATATCAATATCGAATCGAGAAACGATCAATGCTTTTTTAGTTCCACTCGACGTAATGCCCGTATGGTTAATATCCGGAAGATCTTCACCTTTTGCTCCGGATTTTGTTGTAACAATTTTAATACATTGAACCGGGCAGGCACGTTCACACTTCATACAGCCAATGCAATCATCTATATCCACCTGTAATCGTGAACGAATAATATTGTATTCGCTGAAATCAAAACCAATATCACGTTCAGGGCGAGGCCAGCGTTCTTCAGGATATTGGAGTGTTACATTGTCCTTGCGGATATTCATCATATGCTTCCAAGTAATTCCCATACCTGTCATCATGGTTGAAATCGTTTCAAATATATTTCTAAAATATTTTGACATTTTTTATCCTACAATCAAGCTCCAGATAGCCACACCAAAAATATTTACCAGACTAAAAGGTAAAAACACTTTCCAACTGACATTCATAAGCTGATCCACGCGTAAACGGGGAAATGTCCAGCGGAACCACAACATAACAAACACCAAACTCAATGTTTTACCCATAAACCAAAATAGCCCCCAAATCGGACCATCAAAAAATCCTGAAATCGGACTATTCCAACCACCCAAAAACACCGTTGCAGCCACTGCGCTGATTACGAACATTTCAGCATATTCGCTCAAAAAGAAAAAGGCGTATCGCATACCGGAATATTCCGTAAATGCACCAGCGACCAATTCAGATTCTGCTTCGGGGATATCAAATGGCGTTCGATTACATTCCGCTACTCCGCTAATGTAAAAGATGAAAAACGAGATAAATGTAAATGGATTGTTAAAGACAATCCAATTAGGGAGAATACCCCAAATAGTTCCGGATTGAAATTCAACAATTCCCTGCATGCTCAATGTTCCGGTAAGCATAACGGCAGTAACGATGGATAGCCCCGCAGGTATTTCATAACTGACAATTTGCGCCGCTGACCGCATCCCGCCATAAAGAGCCCATTTATTGTTGGAACCCCAACCCGCCAAAATGATGCCGAGTACACTTAATGCACCCACAGCTAAAATATAAAAAACGCCGATGTTTAAATCGGATACAACCGTATTCTGATTAAACGGCAATGCAGCAAACGAAATGAAGGCTCCAATGAACACTACAAAGGGCGCCATGATAAATAATTTTTTATCTGCCGCGGCGGGAATAATATCTTCTTTTAAAATTAATTTAAGGGCATCTGCCACGGGTTGAAGCAATCCCCATTTACCTGCATGAAAACCAACCCCCTGCCCCATGGGCCCCACTTTGTCTTGCATAAATGAAGAGATTTTTACTTCGCCGTAAATAATCCCTAATGCATAAATAGCGATAAATAAAAAAACAGTCACCGCACACAGTGATGCAGCAATAACAAAAGCAATTGCCGGCAAATCGGCGCTAAAAGGAATCCAGTTAATTATTTGATCTATCGTCATCGGTCAATTTCACCCAATACAATATCCAGACTTCCAAGAATTGCCAGAACGTCGGACATCATCCAGCCAGAAGAAATTTCTTCCAATACGCTTAATGAAGTAAAAGCCGGCGAACGCATTTTTAAGCGGTATGGAATCGGTGATCCATCACTGACAATATAGTATGCTAAATCACCTCGAGGTGATTCGGTGCGTTTGTAAATAGATCCTTTAGGCGGACGAATCTTTTTAGGCAATGCTTGATGAACATCACCTGAAGGGAGTGTTTTTAATGCTTGGCGTATAATTTTTACACTTTCCTTCATTTCAATCATACGCACGAAATATCGATCCCAACAATCACCGACTGTACCCATTTCTCCTTCGCCGATTACAATATTAAAATCAAATTTATCATAGATGGAATAGGGATCGTCCCTGCGCAAATCCCACGTAACACCTGATCCCCGAAGATTAGGACCGGATACTCCATAACTAATGGCGATTTCAGGAGGAAGAACTCCAATGTCGGCGGTACGCTCAATAAAAATTTTGTTAAACGTTAACAGATTATTATATTCGTCAATCTTTGGTTCAAAATAATCCAAAAATTCAATTATTTTACTGTCAAAGTTCGGAGGAAAATCGTGAGATATTCCACCAACCCATATATAATTGTATAAAAGACGAGCACCGCACAGCACTTCAAACAAATCTAAAATCCGTTCACGATCGCGAAACATATATAAGAAAGGAGTAAAAGCGCCTACATCCAACCCAAAAGCACCCAGAGCTAATAAATGACTCGCAATGCGGTTGAGTTCAGCCACAATAACGCGAATGTATTCGACCCGCTCCGGAACCTTAATTTCCATAAGTTCTTCAACCGCAACTGCATAGCCAAAATTGTTATTCATTGCAGCGATATAATCACAACGATCGGTGTACGGAATCACTTGATCATAAGTCACATTTTCGCAATGTTTTTCAAAGCAACGGTGCAAGTAACCAATGATAGGTTCCACTTCAGAAATAATCTCACCATCCGTCTTTACTTTCAATCGCAACACACCATGAGTACTGGGATGCTGTGGACCGATATTCAGGGTCATTAAATCGCCGTGAACTACTCCCATCCGTCCTTCACCTTCGGCACAACAATACCGTGATAAGTTTCCTGTGTTTCATAATCTTTGAGTAAGGGCCAGCCTTCCCAATCATCCGGAAGCAAAATCCGTGACATATTGCGATGACCTTCAAATTCAATTCCGTACATGTCATAGGTCTCCCGCTCAAACCAATCACCAATACGCCACACCTGTTCCACTGAAGGAACTTTAGGATTAGTGCGATTTGTTTTAATACGGATTTCAATGGCATGATTGTGAGTCATGGAATGCAAGTTATAGCGTACTTCCAATTCACCTTCTACTCCATAATCATACCCGGTAACGCACTGGAGCGAGTCAAAAAGAAAATCAGGATTATCCCGCAAATATTGAGCAATCTCAAACCAGTTTTGCCCATTCAGTTGAATATACCCATTAACATCATTATTGCTTAATGAACCGGTGAATTTCTTATCAATTGCTTCCGCCACGATTTGATAAAATGACTTTTTAGTTGGAATTGAATCTTCTATTGTTGATTCTTCAGGTTTGGGTGCGTCTTCTACAGTGGAAGATTTCGCCAATCGCTTGGCTTTTACCAAAGCTGCTTTTGCTTTGGAACGGGTAACGCGATCCTCAATATTATTTATCGCATCCATATCGCCGGCTAGAGCTTTGGCAACTACATCATCAATAAATGATAATTTTTCATCCCCCACAGATGGTTTTGAAGGTGCTGGCGATGGGGGATTTTCAGAATCAGAAACAGGAGACTTTTTTGCTTCTCTTTTTGCTTTTACTAATGCTGCTTTGGCTTTCGACCGTGTGACACGATCTTCAATATTATTGATCATGTCCATATCACCGGTCAAGGCCTTGGCAACAGCTTCTTCAATGAGTTTTATTTGTTCGTCACTCATGCAATTTTTTTCGTCAGGGGACGGTCCATCTGAATTTTTTCCTGGAGTTTCAATAGTCCTTCAATCAGTGCTTCGGGTCGTGGGGGGCAACCGGGGATATACACATCCACCGGCACAACCAAGTCCACTCCTTTTAAAACATGGTAGCCATGTTGCCAATAAGGTCCACCACTGGTGGCGCAGCTTCCCATAGCAATAACGTATTTCGGATTTGCCATTTGTTCGTAAAGCTTTTTAATTCGTAAAGCCATTTTCATGGTCACGGTTCCGGCCACTATCATGACATCTGCCTGGCGTGGAGATGAGCGGGGAATCATCCCAATGCGCATTAAATCATGGCGACTAGCAGCAGTGGCCATCATTTCTATGGCACAGCATGCTAAACCAAATTGGAAAAACCAGGGAGAGGTTGATCGAGCCCAGCCCAGAAGTTTATCCATGGAGGCGACGACAACATTATCCTGAAACTTATTCTCAAGCAGACCCAACGGACGTCCTTTCTTCTTTGCCCACAATTTTTCTATAACGACCCCGACCGTATTTTACACGGTATTTCACCCAGTCCAGATCGCCTTTCTTCCATACGTAGGCCAAACCCACAATTAAAATAATAAGGAATATGGCCATTTCCACAAATGCCAGCAGACCCAGTTCCTTAAACACAACTGCCCAGGGAAAAAGTAAAACCACTTCTACATCAAAAATGAGGAAAATGAGGGCAATGACATAAAATCGTATATTGAATTGAACCCAGGCTGATCCTTCCGATTCTTCGCCGCATTCATAGGTGGAAAGTTTGTCTGGTGTATCCTTTTTTGGGGCAATGATTTTTGATATGAGTAACGGAACATATACCAAAACAATTCCCAGGAGGATGAACAAAAATATGGTTCCAAAGTCGCGATACATTTATAATATCTCGTTAAATTCGAGCCTGAAATTTATAGATTTGAAAGTTCATCTTGCAAGGCTAATCCCTATATAAATGAACAAATTTTTATGTTTGATGAGCCATCAAAGCTTCTGCTAAATTCAGCATTGATGAATCCACTAAATTCAATACTCGCCGCCATTATTTCTATTTTTCCGCGATGGATAATCAAGCCATTTGCAAAGCCTTATGTTGCCGGGGAAACCATAACCGAAGCACTTGTCCATATTAAAGTATTGAATGAAAAAGGATTTTCTGCAACGCTGGATATCCTAGGCGAGCACGTCCAGACAAATGAAGACGCAACTGTGATAACGAATTCATATGTTGAAATTTTATCAGCCATATCTGAAAAAGGTCTGAATTCAAATATATCGATTAAACCTACGCATATCGGATTAGATATCAGCTATGAAACTGCGAGGGATAATCTATTCAGACTTTTAGCTATAGCAAAAGAAACAGATAATTTTGTGAGAATTGATATGGAAGATTCACCTTATACAGACGCATCCATTAAACTGTATTTGGAAGCGCTGGTTCATTATGATAATGTGGGATCGGTCATTCAAGCGTATCTCCATCGGTCACCGGAGGATATCAGCAGGTTGAATAGTGAAAAATTAAACGTGCGCATTTGTAAGGGTATTTATTCGGAATCAGATACAATCGCATTTCAAAGCAGATCAGAGATAAATGATCAATTTATCCTATTGGTAAAAGATATTTTAGCAGGTGACGGATATGCGGCCATTGCTACACATGATCTGAATTTGATCGATGCGTTGGAGGATTGGATAAGTGAAAATGAGATTGCGCCGGAACGTTTTGAATTTCAAGTGTTGTTCGGTGTTCCTATGAGCGGACGCTTGCAGTCGTTATTGGCCAAAGGATATACCGTTCGTCAATATATTCCGTTTGGTGAAGATTGGCATGATTATTCAGTTAGGCGTCTCAAAGAAAACCCCGCAATTATTTCTTATGTATTGAAAAATATGTTTAAAAAGGATTAGGAGAAAGAATATGAATGAAATAGAAACGATTCAAAAAATCTATACCATGAAAACAATTGCTGTAGTGGGCATGTCACCCAAACCGGAACGTCCCAGCCATTACGTCGCTCTTTATTTGCGAGAACAGGGCTATGAAATTATTCCGGTCAATCCCGGACAAACAGAAATTGTAGGTGAAACATGTTACCCTTCTTTAAAGGATATTCCAAAGCCGGTGGATGTAGTTGATGTGTTCCGCAGATCAGAGCATGTTCTCCCCATTGCCCAAACTGCCATTGAAATCGGAGCTAAAGCACTCTGGCTTCAGGATGGCGTCATTAATGAAGAAGCGGCTAAATTAGCCGAAGATGC
>JACNLB010000098.1:20442-29426 GCA_014381755.1 Fidelibacterota bacterium
CACTCACTATTCTTCCATCTCCCATTTTCCATGTTCCATCATTCTCCCCGTCTTCCCCAACCCATCTTTTTGCTTAATACGTCAAAATAATTTGTATCTGAAAAAATAATCATCTGTATTTTATAACTGGCTTTGCGAATCGTTACTTTTGCTTGTAAATCTAATGATTCCTGAACTTGTCCGTCCACTGCTAGTCCTAATCCGCCTGCTTGGTTATCAGGGAATGTGATTTCAATCGTTTTATCATCAGGTAAAACGATAGGACGCAAGGTCAATGTATGTGGACAAATAGGCGTTACAACCATGGCATCGAGACTGGGCATTACAATGGGGCCGCCAGCGGAAAGGGAATACGCCGTGGATCCGGTGGGTGTTGATACAATGAGGCCGTCCGCTTTATAATGGGCGATATGATTTCCATTTGCATTTAACTCGCAATTTATCATGCGGTGGGAAGCTCCGCGGTCGATGGCAATATCATTAAGAGCATGAAATAGTTGAGGTTCATCTCCATTTTGCACTGTGCATTCTAACACCATGCGTTCCAAAATTTCAAAATCGCCGGAAGCCACACGATCCAGTTTTTCAAACATATTTTCCGTGGTCACTTCAGCCAAAAACCCCAACTCTCCCAAATGAATGCCTAAAATGGGTGTTTCCCTGTCCCCCACTGCCCGCGCCAAAGCAAGTAATGTGCCATCGCCACCAAGGGACAAGATAAAATCCAATTGCTTAAAATCATCCGCAGATTCAATTATACTATAATCAAACTCCGGTTTATCTCCGACTTTGGCGATAATTCGCGTCGTTAAAAAAATGTTTAGGTCACGTTTTTCTGCCCAGCGGGCGATGGAGGGAAGCAAATCCCAAAAGGCAGGCTTTTCTGTATTTCCCCAAATGCCGATCCGTTTTGGTTTACTGGATTGCATTATTTATCCTTTCCCAACTTATCCATCAATTCACTGACCTTTTGTTCAGCACCGGACAATTGACCTCTTAATTGTTCAGACAGTTTGACACCTTCTTCAAATAATGTTAAACTTTTTTCCAGCTGCAGATCTTCCGATTCCATACTCCGGACGATTTCTTCCAATCGCTGAAATAATTCTTCAAATGATTTTTCTTTAGTCATAATTAAATTTACGCTTTCTTTTGATGTGAGTCAGTATTCTTTTCTTTGCGAGCAGACATACTGCCTTTTGCCATTTGCATGTGGAATAATTCACCTGTTTTGAGTTCATCAGGACCGTGAATGATCTGACCGGATTCAGCAGTGGCAATGGCAAAACCCCTGTCTAAAATACTCTTCGGGTTTAATACAGCTAATTCAGCCTGGAGTGTTTCCAACTGTCCAAATCGTGATTGCAACTTCATCATAATCGATTGTTTCAGCGTGGTAGATAAATGGGTATTAAGATCGGCCATACGTTGGATAAATGTATCGGGACGCTGAAGAGCAAAACGATCTTCAACATGATCCATCTTTTGCCAATAATATTCTAGTTTACGCACTAACAATGCACGCATCTTTTCATCTATAGTTTGGAGAGTTTGCATCAATTCATCTATGCTCGGTGCAGCCAATTCAGCTGCGGCAGATGGTGTTGGCGCCCGCAGGTCGGCGACTAAATCAGCAATCGTTGTGTCTGTTTCATGACCTACAGCAGAAATGGTGGGCGTTTTACAATCAAAAATAGCACGGACAACTTTTTCTTCATTAAACGGCCAAAGGTCTTCCAGTGAACCACCTCCACGACCGAAAATAATTAAATCCGCTCCACCGCTTGTGTCCATTTCTTGAATTGCATTAACAATATCAGCACCAGCTTCATCCCCCTGAACGAGTGTTGGCCGCAGAATTAATTTCACATAGGGAGCCCTACGACTCAATACGTTTATCATATCCTGAACTGCAGCACCGGTTTTAGATGTGATTAACCCAATCGTTTCCGGTATTTTAGGCAATGGTTTTTTGAATTCATCATCAAAAAGACCTTCGGCTGACAATTTTTTCTTCAACGCTTCAAATGCTAGAAATAACGTTCCCAAACCCGCCGGTTCCAATCGAGTCGAAATCAATTGATATTGACCTCGGGGTGCATATACAGAAATCCTGCCACTGAGCAGCACCTTCATTCCATTTTCCGGTTTGAAGCGCAAATACTGATTATTGCCTTTGAACATTACACAGCGGATTTCAGCTTCATCATCCTTGAGTGTAAAATACATATGCCCGGAAGAATGGTGAATAAAATTGGAGATTTCCCCTTCAATCCAAAGTTGGGAAAACGAGCCTTCCAGAATTTCTTTTATTTGCCGGGTTAATTCGCCGACAGAAATAGCTGTATTATTTTCTATCATTTTGGAGGATCCGGTGCGCCGGCTGCCAGCCAACATGAATACCAATACGATGCCACCCACACAGCAGCCTGCCCTAATCGATCATGGACAACATCTTCAGTTTCGGCATAAAGTAATTTTAAATAACGGTCTTCAAAATGGAGTTCGTTATATGTATTTAGCTGTTTCGCTTGTTCAGAAGTCAAATGCTTTCGGGCGATGGAATCGGCAAGGAGTAACCGTGGATATACGCTGAAGGAATCTTTGGTAATATATAGTGCAGATTCAATGAAGTTATCAATTTTATGTACCTGCCCAACAGGTTCAAAATCAGGAATAAGTTCATCCACCATGCGTGATTCCCAACGAAAATGGACACCTTCATTTCCTGTTAATTGACCGTTATAATTTGCGCAGGTGTGGAGAGGCATATGGAGATCAGCAACGTAATGGCCTAAATACCCCATATAATAAAGTGCTTCATCCCAACGGCCGGCCTTCATCATTTTTATAAGGACATTAGCTGACTCATCAATAGACCATGGAGCCATGCCCCATTTCTTTATATTATCTTCGCCAAAACGATTTACCAGTTCTTTATAACTGATGTTTAAATCAGCAAATGGATATTTCGTATAGAGATCAGCATCGATAAAATGCCGATGAAATTCATCGTGGTGAACATCATTTATAAAATCGGCAACGGGCGCATACAGTGCCAATTCATCAGAATGAGATTTTGTATACAGTCCAAGATCGCCCTCCAAAATGTGAGCCGCCTTGTCATTTATACGTTTGTGGACATCATACCCCCAACCCCAAATTAAACTTGTGAGTATTAGGGGAAAAATCCAGCGCAATACCCGTGTGGTACGCCCCATGGGTTATCTAACCTCTTCGTTAAACTTTCTTTTTCTTATGTCGATTAGCACGCAGGCGTTTTTTGCGCTTATGCGTATTCATCTTCCGCTTCTTACGTTTTTTTCCGCAGGGCATTCGTTACTTTCAATTTCTGGTTAATGAATCATTGACGCGTTCCCGCATATGTTTTGCAGGCTTAAATGTCGGTGCATTTCTTTCAGGCAAATAAATCGTTTCACCTGTTCCCGGATTACGTGCTTTTTTCGGCTTACGACGTTTAACACCGAACGTTCCGAACCCACGTAACTCAACGCGTTCATTTTTTGCCAGGGACTCAATAATGGCTGTCATGACACCATTCATGATGGTTTCTGTTTCCACTTTCGTCAATCCCGTAGCGTCTGACACTTGATCAATTATATCCTGTTTAGTCATGGTTATTCTCCGAGACAAGGTTAAGGATTATCCTTGTTTCACCCATAAAACAAGTTTTTGTCCGGGGTATATATACTGCCCGTACGCAATATTATTCCAACGTCTGATCTTCCCGGCTCTCGTGCCGTAATCTTCTGCAATATGGCCTAAGGTATCCCCTCTTCTTACTGTATATACTACTTTAATATGTCCAGCCGGACCATCGTGAGATGCATAAGCTCCCCGAATGGGAATCGTCAATTTTTGTCCTATTTTAATCTTATGCCTGTTTCGAATTTTATTGACAGCTGCCACATCGTGGATAGACACTTTATATTTTTTAGAAATCGTCGATAAACTTTCCCCGCGACGAACCTTGTGCACAATATACTGAGGTGCAAAACGCTGATCCATGGGAAGAGCATTAAAATTAGCTGAAAATTGACTGTCTGTTCCTTTGGGTATCCTCAGTGCATACGTGCCGTTTTGAGGTGTAGCTGATTGGCGTAATTCAGGATTATAGTACTTCAACGTCTTTAAACTGATACCGGCTGATCGTGCTAAGACGGATAGGTCTGCACTTTTTTCCAATTCAACTAAATCAAATTCAAAGGGAGTTTTGCTTTTTGAAGAATGGGCGACAAACCCATATTCTTCCGGATTTCTGGTGATAATAGCTGCAGCCAAGTAATATGGAATATAATTCCGCGTTTCTCTGGGAAGAGAATGGAGTTGCCAAAAATCGGATGTCTGGTGCAAGCGAATGGCTCGATGAATACGTCCAGAACCGGAATTATAGGCTGCCAGTGCCAAGTACCAATGATCAAATTCAGCAAATAAATCTTTTAAATGAGCACAGGCAGCATAGGTGGCTTTGATAGGGTCGCGACGTTCATCCACGTACCAATCACGTTTCAGTCCATAGATTTTTCCTGTAGAATACACAAACTGCCACATACCAGAAGCACTGGCCTTGGAAAATGCTTTGGGATTTAGTCCAGATTCGATCATCGCCAGATTTACCAATTCTTCAGGGAGCTCCTGTTCATCCAAAATGTCTTTAATCAAGCCGCCATATTCTGGTAATCGATCCAGCCAGATTTGAAATTGTTTCTGCCCCTTGGTTTGAAAATATTTAATATACTGGTCCACTGTTTTTGTGCGGACCAAGGGGATATGTCCCGCCCTGTCATCCACAACGATGAATTTTGTATTCCCCATTTCCATCTCAACAGGAATAGAAATGTCATCAATTATTTGCCGTGCATATGCAGCGGAAATGGGGGCTTCTGATAATGCAAGAGTATGGAGTCGCTTGGTATATATGTCATCTAAAGACGCAATAAAGCGATCGAATTCTTCTTGATCTGCATCCGTTTTCTCACCCAGTTGATCCGCTTCTCCCAGCAAATCATAAATGCGATCCAGATAATAAATTACTTCTAATGTATCTTTATAAACATCGGCAATCATGGCTTCTGTCAAGAGCACTTTCACATCCAAAAGTAATTGAGGAAGACGATTCACAGACCCATTACCATTTGAATAAACGGAATTTGTCAGCCCATTATTTATTTTACTTTCCAACTCTTCAGAATTAGCGGCAGTCGTATCCTGGGCAAATAGGGGTATCGCCAAGATATTCAGTGCTAGAAAAATTCGTGTAAATTCTTTAATCATAAGGTTTTAGAGCAAATTGTAGACGGCGAAATTAGACTTAACACAGGGGTCAGTCAAGTGCTTTACGTGATAAAATCCTGGAAATTATATTTGAAGTACTGGCCCCTTCCACAAAAGGGATTATTATAATTTCTCCGCCATTTGCCAGTACAGTATCTCGACCTACAATCTCATCTTTGTCATAATCACCGCCTTTTATTAAAACATCCGGTAAGAGTTCCGCAATTAATTCAGCAGGCGTATCTTCATCAAAAACGACAACTGCATCCACACATGAAAGGGCTGTTAATATTGCTCTTCTATCCTGTTCATTTTGAAAAGGTCGAGCGCTTCCTTTTAATTCTCTCACTGAATTATCACTGTTTAATCCGATAATCAGTTTATCCCCTGCTTCCTTGGCTACTTCCAAATACTCCACATGACCGCGATGTAAAATATCAAAACATCCATTCGTAAATACGACTTTATGTCCATCTTCCCGCCAACGATTGACCAGATTTTTTGCTTCAGTTCTTGACAGCATTCACATTCACTTGTTTGAGAAGACACATCTTGCAATATTGGGGTGTGCAAAATTCGCGTTCTAATAGAAGCAACCCTTGGGCAATTTTCACAGAGCATAATTCTTTTCTTGAAAATAAATGCCCAAAAGTCTTTGTATGGCGGCCATAGGGATTCTGCAGTTTCAACTCAGACCAGGCGCGTTGCCATTTTTTGTATTCCGTTGTATTATTGGCCATTAACGCATGGGCGGCAACGGATGGATAAAAATAATTAATACAGCATTCCACTAAGATACCCCGGCCTCCACTGGGACACGCTTTTGATAAGAGTTTATAGAAATTACCAGGGTAAATTAATTTTATAGTGTTGATTTTTTCCATAAAGGAAATTAATTCAACTAAAAGCTGTAATCGATTCTCCGGCCATTGTGCAGGCCGAATACCACAATGTTCCCATTTAATATGATCAGCTTTTTTACGTACATAATCAATTTTCTTCTTGAAAGGTAATTCAATAAAAACTGCTAAATCTAATGAATGAATCAACCTTTTAAAACTATCTTCATTCCCCCCACAGCCCAGTGTATTAGCCAATTGTTCATATACTTTGTCTTTTCTGCAAACCTCCACTTTATTATACCATCGTTTGGCACCAAGGCTTTTTAATAATGATCTATCATCAGGAATGCGGTTTTTATCATTCAATGAACAATTCCATTCTTTTATGTTGGGTAAAATAACCGTATGTGGAATAGGTGAATTTTGCAATGTCGCGTCCCTGATGATATGGAGTATAACATTTTCATAATTGACATCGTAGGCATGTCCATGACTATACCAATCTTTTTCCTTGATATGGCATTCAATATCACCCTTAACTCTTTTTCCATTTATAAACAAAACGGCATCATTAATATCCGGACCTTTATTGAAATTATGGATTCCATGATTAAGAATAATGGCAAAGTCTTGATTCTGCATTTGCAGTTTTGATCCCAGAGGCAATGAAAACCATTGCCTGATTAAATCAATTTCCCTTCCTAATTTCGGTTCATAAATAGCCATAAATGGAAAAACATGATTGTCCGGGATCATATATTTGCGAGAACGGTTGTTTATGTGGTTCATGATGACTTCAAATTTACGACCTGATCACGAAGAATTTCATTAACTCTATTTCGGTCATCATAAGAATATTCACTTACATTAATGGGTGTACCTATTTTCAAATAAATAGGTGTTGGATAAATTTTTAATGACCCTTTTTTTACAACATCTATTGTTCCGCAAACGGCCATGGGCACCAGTGGCAAACCGGTTTGAATCGCTAAAATAATTCCGCCTTTCTTAAACGATTTTATCTTCCCATTTAAAGATCGTGTTCCTTCAGGAAATATCATAATTGAGCGTGGATATTTTCGCAAAGATATTATAGCGTCTTCCATTGAAGCTAAAGCAGCTTTATGATTTTTTCTGTTAACAAAAATATGTTTACCCAGTATCATAGCCCAGCCCATAAAAGGAATTTTTCTTAATTCAGTCTTGGATATAAAAACCAATTTATAAGGTAATGTGGCGAGAACCAACAAAATGTCAAATGCGGATTCATGGTTAGACGTAAATACATATTGTTGATTGGGATCCAAATTCTCAAGACCCTTCACAGAGTATGGAATACCGCAAATCGATAAAAGTAATTTTGACCATCGTTTTGCAACCCATGATATAGGTCTGCCGCTCCAATCAAAAAAGGATAATACAATTCCAATGGTCGCCCAAATAGGTGTCCACAAGAAAATATTAAACAAGACCCAAATGGATCGAATCAGTCTAAGACCTCTAACCCCATATAGGGTTGCAGATTTTTGGGAATCATGACTTTGCCATCAGGTGTTTGATTCGATTCAAGCAACGCAATCACCAATCGGGGGGTTGCAACACCTGACCCATTCAATGTATGAACAAAATCTGTTTTTTTATCACTGTCTCGCCGATAACGAATATTACCCCGGCGGGCTTGGAAATCTTCAAAATTACTACAGGAAGATACTTCCAGCCATGTGTTTTCTGCCGGCGACCAAACTTCTAAATCATAACACTTGGCAGCAGCAAAACTCAAATCTCCGGTACACAATTCAATGACGCGATAATACAGTCCCAATGCTTGAAGTATTGCCTCAGCATTTTCAACTAATTTTTCTAATTCAATGTATGAATTTTCAGGTGTTACAAATTTTAGCATTTCTACTTTATTAAATTGATGAACCCGCAATAGTCCCCGTGTTTCTTTTCCATAGGAACCTGCTTCTCTGCGAAAACATGCAGAATATGCTGTGTAAAATTTCGGTAAATCTTCTTCATTCAGAATTTCATCCCTATGGTAATTGGTCACAGGAACTTCTGATGTAGGAATGAGATAGAGTTCATCTTTATCTGTATAATACATATCTTCCGCAAATTTCGGTAATTGTCCACACGTAAATGGAGCGGAAGATTTTGCCATAAATGGAGGAAAAATTTCGGTATAGCCATGTTCACTAATATGAAAATCCAGCATATAATTGATCAAGGCTCTTTCCAGTTTAGCGCCCAATCCTGTATAAAGAGGAAAACCCGATCCTGCAATTTTTGCAGCCCGTTCAAAATCCAAGAGTTTGAGATCTGATCCCAATTCCATATGATCTTTAATTTTATAATCAAATTCAGGTTTTTCTCCCCATTCTCTTACAACTTTATTTTCTGTTTCATCTTTGCCTCCAGGAACCGATTCATGGGGAGCATTGGGAATTAATTCCAAGGCTGATTGGATTTTAGCTTTGAATGTATCTGCCTTATCTTCAAGTGATTTAATTTTATCTCCCACTTCGCGCATGGCATCAATTGCATCGCTCGCATCACCTCCCGTACGTTTTACATTGGCAATTTCTTCAGAGACTCGGTTGCGCTCGGCCCGAAGATCATTGACTTGGGTTTGAATGTCCCGATGCTGTTTATCAAGATTTAGTAACACGTTTAAGTCAATCTGTTCTCCTTTTGCTGCTACTGCCTGTTGTATAGCATCTGGATTTTCACGAATGCGGGATATGGATATCATTTATATAAGTGTAATTATTAAGCATAAAAATTAGATCGATTATGGAGGATTTACAACGACGGAGATTACAATATATCAGATTGTATAACTAA
>JACNLB010000098.1:29688-32828 GCA_014381755.1 Fidelibacterota bacterium
CTAAGTATTTAACACAAAATTAATAGATTCACATTTTACCAACTACCATTCACAAACTACCTACCTTCCCCTGATAACATTACCCATACTGTACTTAGCATTATTTTAAGGTCAAGGGAAAAACTCAAATTTTCGATATAATAAAAATCATATTTTAATTTCTGTCGGACATCTTCAATATTTTGATCATAGGGATGTTTGATCTGCGCCCAGCCTGTAATTCCCGGACGAATTTTATGACGACGATAATAAAACGGATATTCATTAACCAATTTATCTACAAAATATGGTCGCTCAGGTCGAGGACCTATCATACTCATTTCCCCTCTAATCACCATAAGTAATTGCGGCAATTCATCCAAACGAAATCTTCTCAACAATTTTCCCACTCTTGTAATACGTGGATCATCATCTTTAGCCCAAACAGGCCCTGTCATTTGTTCAGCATTTTCAACCATTGTTCTAAATTTGTATATAAAAAATTGTCTATGATTTTTGCCAATGCGTTCCTGTTTGTATAACACCGAACCCTTGCTATCGAGTTTTATACATGCTGCTACTAATATCCATAATGGTGACGATATAATCAACATGGGTATTGCTAAACATAAATCTAAAATTCGTTTAATAATGGTATTATAAACAGTATCCAGATTAGGGTTAACTTGAATTAAAGGTACTCCATAAATCTGCTCTGTCCGGGCCAAACCACTGATCACTTCATGAAGGTCAGGAACGATTTTTATGGATACCGGCGAACCGTTAGCTCGAGTGATAATACGCGTAACGTGAGTATGCTCTAATTTCACAGGAGCTACAATAACTTCCGATATTTGATTATCCAAAATTATCTGTTTGAGGTCTTTTTCATGGCCAATAACATTAATGTTTTCCTCGCCATTTAATTTGGGATCATCATCTGAATGAACAAAACCCAGTAAATCAAATCCTTGGTGGTTTTGGGCTACGATGTCATGGGCTACTTGAAACCCTCTTTTATTTATTCCCACAATAATTGTTTTTCTTAAACCATACCCTTTCGTTAATAAATATTTTTGCATCGTACGAAACGTCCACCTGGAAATAACCAAACCAAAAGCTAAGGCCAACCAATAGCGCAGAATTTCTTGAGCAGATAAGAACCAAATCCCCGGTGTCAGTGCATCGGCAAAAATTGCCAATAGTGCAATCAAGAATGTTGTACGAACCATTTGCTGTATCTCGTAAAAGCGGGAAACGGTTGGTTCGCTTCGGTAAAGATTCATGGGCAAAAATATTATACCCAACACCGTTTGCATTACCGCAAAAATTAAAAATACTTTCAGGGATGAAAAGTGGTTCTGTTCAATAAAAACAGGCATGAGTACCCGTGCAAAAGCCATGGCAGAAAAGAGAGCATCAAAGAAATAAATTCCCCAAGCCACTATCCACCGTGGATATCGAATACGTAAGTGTTGGAATGTTTCCAGCATAATAATGAAATATTAGTTGATTTTATATTTCTGTTAAATGTGCTGGATCACACCAGAAATGGGGATCGCTATACAGTTATTCATAATAATTTCGTTTGTTTTTCCGACTAACTGTTAGCGATTTAGGGCGATATTACTCCTTGAAGTTGGTTGAAAATACAGTCTATTTATAGACGTTGTCAAGTAATTGACATAATTATAGAAACCAATCTTTTAAAGGGCGTAGACTTAGTATATATGCTTAAACATACTCAACAACGATTACTTCAATTTATAACCATAATTTTATTTAGTGGTTTTTTAACAGGGCAAACTGTACCCATTCCCATGAATCATCCTGTAAATGATTTTATTTTACGAAAACTAACACAGCATAAAATCCGTGGGATACATCAAGGAATGAGACCATTTACAGTTAATCAAATTATGCAGGCTCTAGATGAATTATCTACTGCTGATCATAATTTATCAACCGCTGAAAAATCATTGTTAATGCGCTTTAAAAAAGAATTTGCTGTCCGTGAAATTGAACATGGTGTCCAAGGTCCATGGCAATCAAAACAAATCTCTACTGCTGTTAAAAACATTTTTCATCCTTATGATACTAAAAATCCTGAAACAAGGTTAATATCTTATCATGATGATAATTTATTGATGTGGACTGACTGGGAAGAATTTTTTAGCATTGATTTTGAAGATTCATTGTCTAGGTCTTTTTATACAGATCGAGTATCCATTTCCGGAGTATTTAATAAAAACCTATCATTTTATAGTCAATATACGCTCTATAGAGTGGGTTTTAAAGAAGGTGATCCCTTGCCGGATGAATTCAAACAAGGATTTGCTCTTTTAGAAGAAAACACAGACTGGCTCGTTTGGGATATAAGTGATGCATCATTACATTTCAACTACGAAATCATGAATGTTGAAATCAGTAAAATTCCCATTTATTGGGGATTTAGTAAAAAACATTCACCTATTTTATCTGCAAATGTGCAATCCTTTTCATTTATTAGATTTTCAAAAGATTATAAAAATATTCGAGCTCAAAGTTTTATGGGCTCTTTAGATCCTTTTGGAGACAATCGTAAAGGAAGCATTGAGGAGAAACATATTGCCGCCCATCGTTTTGAATTTGATCTTTCTCCATCTTTAACTCTCTCATTTAATGAAATGGTCATTTATGCCAGACGTAACATTGAATTGGGTTATTTATTGCCTATAAACTTATTTTGGTCTGAAGAACATGGTTTGGGTAATCGCGACAATGTACTCATGTCTTTCGATGCTCTGTGGAATGCAAAACCCGGGTTATCTATTTATGGTACATTTTTCTGGGATGAATTATCCTGGTTCAAATTATCTAGTCCATGGTGGGGTAATAAATTCATTTTCCAATCAGGATTGCACTGGGTTCCTTTTGCAAATCCACAATTACCTGACTTCAGACTCGAATGGACCGCAAGCAGACCCTGGGTTTATACGCACAATGATTCACTGTTAACCTTTACGTCTTCAGAAATTGGATTGGGATTTCCACTGGGGCCAAATTCTCAATTGTTATTTTTGGAAATGAACATGTGGCCAACTTATAAAATATTCCTTTCTCTGAATGTCTCTTATTTGAAAAAAGGATCAGGGATTGGTTCTGACCCAAATGATAACTAT